>JBGUME010000001.1:0-3923 GCA_045116695.1 Anaerovoracaceae bacterium
ATCGCCGGAACAGGCAGCAACCATACCGAATACGGCAAGCAGCTGACCAAGTATGCCAGCGACGCGGGAGCGGACGCGTGCCTGATCGTCACATCGTATTACAACAAAGCTACGCAGAACGGACTCGTCAAGCTCTTCGCGGAGTACGCGAGCGTAAGTGATGTTCCAATCATCGCGTATAATGTTCCTTCGAGAACGGGACTCAACATTGAGCCTTCTACATACGCGAAGCTTGCTCAGATAGACAAGGTCGCCGCGATCAAGGAGGCAAACTCCAATATTTCCAAGATAGTGGACACGTTTGCCCTGGTAGGCGATCAGATGGACATCTATTCCGGAAATGACGACCAGATAGTCCCGTTCCTCTCGATGGGAAGCAAGGGCGTTATCTCGGTCCTGTCAAATGTCATCCCTGCGGAGACCCGCGAGATCTGCACCAGATTCTGGAACGGAGATGTAGCAGGCGCCGCGGCACTCCAGTGCAAATACAATGAGCTTGTCAAGGCGCTCTTCTGCGAGGTAAATCCTATTCCTGTCAAGGAAGCGCTTGTGATGATGGGATACTGCGATCCTATAATCAGATCGCCTCTCTACAGGATGGAAGAGGCAAATCTCGCAAGGCTCGCAAAGGCCATGAGAGATCTGGGAATAATAGACTGATATTGAACTGAATTTACGGAGACGGAAATGATCAGAGTAATAATAAACGGAGCCAGCGGAGCCATGGGAAGGCTTCTGTCGCAGGTCATCGACAGGACGGAAGGCATGGAGGTATCTGCCGGAGCCGCGCTCAATGGAGAAGGCGGTTTTTACAGCAAACTGGAGGAGTATCAGGGACCGGGAGATATTGTTATAGATTTCTCCCACCACAGCGATACGGTCCCTCTGATGGACTACTGCGTATCAAGGGGACTTCCGGCGGTAGTGTGCACTACAGGCCAGACTGAGGAAGAAATGGAATACATAACTAAGGCGGCTGAGAGCATTCCTGTCTTCAAGTCCGCAAACATGTCGGTCGGAGTCGCGCTGACGGCAAAGATCGTCAGGGAAGTGGCAGCAAAATTCGGCGAGTGCGATATAGAGATACTTGAGATCCATCATAACAGGAAAGTGGACGCCCCGAGCGGTACTGCGATAATGTTGGCTGACGCAGTCAGGGAAGCCAGACCGGAACTCCATTACAATCTTGGACGCAGCGGGATGGCAAAGCGCGAGGCTGACGAGATAGGCATCAGCGCCGTCAGGATGGGAAATATTGTCGGAACTCACGAAGTGATGTTCGGAACAAATACCCAGACGATCACGATCAGCCACCAGGCTCATGACAGAGCGCTGTTCGCGGACGGCGCCGTGGCGGCAGCAAAGTTCCTTTTGGGCAAACCGGCAGGGCTGTATAATATGGATGACCTGCTGGCAGACTGATGGTACGATAGAATAAAAAAGGGACATAGAGAGAAGAGAGAAAGGAAAAACCAAATGATAAGAATAGGCATAGTGGGATACGGAAATATCGGCAGAGGTGTTGAGAGCGCGGTCACTGCCGCTCCGGACATGGAGATAGCGGCAGTATTCACACGCAGGGATCCGGCATCGGTAAACCCTGCTTCGGGAGCGACTGTGAGATCATATGACAGCATAGCCGGAATAAAGGATGACATCGACGTGCTTATCATCTGCGGGGGGAGCGCTACGGATCTTCCGTGGATGACACCTGAACTGGCAGGCCTGTGCAATGTGGTCGACAGCTTCGATACTCATGCCAGGATACCTGAGCACTTCGCGAATGTCGATGAAGCGGCCAGGAAATCAGGCAAAGTCGGCATCATCTCATGCGGCTGGGATCCGGGCTATTTCTCGCTGGCAAGGATTTATGCCGACGCGGCTCTTCCGGACGGAGACAGCTACACGTTCTGGGGACGCGGCGTCAGTCAGGGTCACTCGGATGCCATAAGGCGCATAGAAGGTGTTGCTGACGCGAGACAGTACACTGTCCCTATACAGGACGCGGTAGACAGAGTGAGGAACAATGAACATCCTGTCTTCTGCGCGCGTGACATGCATCTGCGCGAGTGCTATGTAGTTGCTGAGGAAGGCGCGGACAGGGAAGCCATAGAGCAGGCGATCAAGACCATGCCTAATTATTTCGATGAATATGACACGACGGTGACTTTCGTTACTCAGGAAGAACTGGACCGTGAACACAGCGGGCTGCCGCACGGAGGCAGTGTGCTGAGGAGCGGACGTACGGGCAATGATCTTGAATTCAATAACACGATAGAGTACAGGCTCGACCTTGATTCGAATCCTTTCTTCACAGGCAGCATACTTGCCGCTGCCGCGAGAGCGGCATACAGGATGAATGCCGAGGGTCAGTGCGGAGCAAAGGCTCTGTTTGATGTCCCTCCGGCATATCTGTCACAGCATGACCGCAGCGAGCTGCTTGCTCACATGCTCTAGAATGACATAAAAAGGGGAAATCAATGAAACTCTTATACGATAATCTGTCTGTAAATGAACAGGGTCATCTCACGGTCGGAGACATCGACACGGCGGACCTTGCGGCAGAATACGGCACTCCGCTGTATATCCTTGATGAAGATGTGGTAAGAAAGAACTGCAGGATCTATACGCAGGCCATGCACAGGTATTTCGGCAGGGATGCAGCGCCTCTGTTTGCGAGCAAGGCGCTTTGTGTCAAGAGTATATATCCTGTCATAGAGTCAGAGGGAATGTGCGTGGATACCGTTTCGTCCGGAGAGATCTACACTGCGCTGGCGGCAGGGTTTCCTCCGGAGAAGATGTTCTTCCATGGAACAAATAAGACAGACGCAGACATAAACTACGGCGTTGAAGCAGGAGTAGGATACTTTGTCGTTGACAACCTGAATGAATTAAAGTCTCTTGATTGTATAGCGGGTGCCAAGGGCGCGTGTCAGAACGTACTGTTGAGGCTTACCGTGGGGCTCGATCCGCACACTCTTGAGGCTATCAATACAGGCAGAGTAGACTCTCAGTTCGGAGTTCCGATCGATACGGGACAGGCTGACGTCTTTGTCCGTGAAGCACTGAGATGCAGCAATTTAAAGGTCTCGGGATTCCACAGTCATATAGGATCACAGATCTTTGAAAGCGACTCTTTCATCAGACAGATAGATATACTGACAGAATTTACCGCACGCATAGAGCGTGAAACAGGACATCATACGGAGATCCTCAATATAGGAGGAGGCTTCGGAGTTAGATACACTGAGCTCGATCCTGAAATGGACATAGAAGGAAGGATCAGAGAGATATCAGAGCATCTGGATTCAAAATGCAGGGAATACGGGATAAGAAAACCTGTCATATATATGGAACCGGGACGCAGCATTGCTGCCGATGCAGGTGTCACTCTTTATACCGCGGGCGGTGTGAAGGAGATACCGGGATACCGCAACTATGTCACTGTTGACGGCGGAATGACCGATAATCCGAGATATGCTTTGTATAAATCACAGTATACCGTTCTAAATGCTTCCAGAATGAACGAAGCGGCAGACTACGAGTGCACGGTCGCGGGCAGATGCTGCGAGAGCGGTGACAGGATAGCAGAGAATATAAGAATTGCCAGACCGGAGAGGGGAGATCTGATAGCAGTTCTCACTACCGGCGCGTATAACTATTCCATGGCTTCCAATTACAACAGAGTCCCGAGACCGGCTATGGTCATGATAAGCGGGGGCAAGGCAAGACTGATCGTCAGACGCGAATCCTTTGAGGACATGATCAGAAACGAGATCTGAATATATACACATTGAAGGTCAAGACTCAGAATCGTTATGGTTCTGAGTTTTTTCATAGACAGTTTTGCCGGCAGGCGATATAATTAATTTCAAATTTTGCTTTTAGAAGATTAAGGGGACAAAATAATGAAAAAGCTGATC
>JBGUME010000002.1:0-6589 GCA_045116695.1 Anaerovoracaceae bacterium
GACAGATACTCCGCCGGTATATCGTCAAATGTCATTCTGTGCTCGAACAGCGGAGGTACATTCATCGGGCCATTAGCTGAAAGCATCATGATCCTTTGCTTTCCGCCCACATAATCCGTGAAGTCTTTCGGAAGCTCCATTCCCAGTTGCTGGTGAAGTCCGTAGTTGGATTCGTCACAGTCAATGACCAGGACTCTTTTTCCCTGCTTCTCGTATTCCTTAGCCATCAGCGCAGTCACGGTACTCTTTCCCGAACCGCCCTTGCCGCATACCATTATCTTCATTTTGCTGACCTCCTGTATTCTTAAGTGATATACACAGAATATCAGCCGGGCACATACGCATTAACCCTCTCAGGGGGATGCGCTTCAAGACAATGATGACTTTATCTGAAAGATAATGAACACATTGTGCAAAATATGTTCATGATTGATGATAATGACCAGAGGTATAAAATAATATACAGGGTGTTAATTATTTGAGCGGGCCATGAGCTCCGCTCGGCCTTTATTATGAATGCGTCATGGAGGCAGCGTATGAGATCGAAAAAAGCCAGAAAGACCGACCGCCGTTCGGTATATACGAGGAACGTGATCAAGGATTCTCTTTTGGAGTTACTCTCGGCTAAAGACATCGCAGACATAACGATCTCCGAGCTCTGCAGGGCGGCGGAGATAAGTCGCGGCACCTTCTACCTTCATTACAACAATACAAGTGAAGTCCTTGATGAGCTCTTCAACGATGCCCTTACAAGTGCCAGCAGCATGCTTGTGCAGATCGGCTGCGAGGCGTCATCAGGCAGCAAGGGATATCCCCTGTGCAGATTCATCAGGGACAACAGCAAGTATCAGTCTCTGTTTTTCTCTGATTCACTCCATTCGCAGGTCGTAGACCGGATCGCAGCCTTCAACATGGACAGTTTTCTCGAGCATATGAGATCTTCGACCGGACTGGATGATGATGTTCTCACCACCATGTTCTATTTTCAGCTGAACGGCTGTCTTGCTGTGACCAAACGCAATATCAGGCAGCATGATGGCAAATGGAACGACATCCAGTGTACGATAGACTCATTCCTGAAGAATGGTTTCGACAGTCTGTCAAAATAAGGTCAAGCACTTTTCGGATGATTACGTAAAGTGCCAAAAGCTGCTTTTTTGAGTATTTTTTGAGTACTGGACGAAGATGATGTCGCTCAACCTCCTCTCTTTACTGGGTTTCAGGCTCATGTAAGATACTTCGAGCCCCTGATCATCCACCAACAAAGCCCTTGAAATTCGACGATTTCAAGGGCTTTTTCGTTGAGGAAACTTGAGGAATTTCATATTTGTAAGTGATTTCCGGATCACCCGCTTCTGTTTCAGTAAATATCAATTAAGTATCTCTTCAAGCGCGTTCCTATCCTTTACCGTGATTTTTCTGCCTTCAACCGTTATCAAACCGTCATTTTGCATTCTCATAAGTTCTCTTGAAAGAGATGGTCTAGCTGCATTGAGAAAATCTGCCATCTCCTGTCTGCTCATGGAAACTGACATGGATGATCTGTCTCTAATGCTGAACAGTATCATCTTAGCTATTTTCTGCCTCAAAGTTCCGCATGACATTACCTCGAGCCTCTCATTAAGATTAAGCGATTTCTGCGCCATCATCAGCAGCATGTTCGATATCAAAGTAGAATGAAAACCGCAGTTCCGCTCACATGTCCCTACAAGAAAATCTTTCGGTATCATAAGTATATGTGACTTTGCCTGCGCCTGCGCATACATCCCGTATTTGCTCTCTCCGATGAGAATAAGCTCATGACCGAAAACATCACCCTTGTTCTCAAAGATAGCGATGATATTTCTTTTCCCGTCGGAATAATCCATTCCAAGGGTAACGGAACCGCTGATCAGCAAAGGCAGGCATACAGGATGATCTTCTTCTGAGAATATCATTTCGCCTTTCTCATAATAAATGCTTTCGGCCTTACTGCACACGAGACAGCTCTGTATTTCCTCCTCGCTCAAATTCCTGAACAAAGCAGTATTCTGTAACGCTGACTTAAGGCTTTCATCATTCTTAGCAGGTATCTTTACTGACATTTTCTTTTACCTCTCTCCGGTTATCCAGCCGGCCGCTTCCACTGCATGGTAAGTTATGATCATATTTGCGCCGGCTCTCTTCATAGCGGTGAGATTTTCCATCACTATTTTCTTCTCGTCTATCCAGCCGTTTTCTGCAGCAGCTTTGACCATCGAATATTCTCCGCTGACATTGTAAACAGCTATAGGCTGTCTGACTTCTGCTGCGGCTGCCTTTACGACATCCAGGTATGCAAGCGCTGGCTTTACAACGATTATGTCAGCACCTTCTGAAGCATCTGCAAGGCACTCTCTTACCGCCTCCCTGCAGTTTGCCGGATCCATCTGATAGGTCTTTCTGTCACCGAACGCCGGAGCAGAATGAGCAGCGTCTCTGAAAGGAGAATAGTATGCCGATGCGTATTTGGCGCTGTAAGCCATCAGCGGCAGATCCATGTAGCCATTTTCATCAAGGTAACTGCGTATATAGCCTACACGTCCGTCCATCATATCTGACGGAGCGACCATATCCGCTCCGGCTTCAGCAAGGGTGAGCGCTGCCTGTGCAAGCAGCGGGAGTGTTTCGTCATTGAGTATCTTCCCCTCATGTACCAGTCCGCAATGTCCGTGAGATGTGTATTCACAAAGGCAGACATCTGCTATCACTATCAGATCAGGCGCCACTTCCTTGATGCGCTTCACTGCTCTCTGAGCTATACCGTCACACTTATATGCCTCACTGCCCACCTCATCTTTGTGCTCCGGGATGCCGAAAACCATTACCGCAGGGATTCCATATTTAATAACAGGCTCCAGGAATTCTTCGAGCTTGTCTATAGACCATTGATACACTCCCGGCATAGATTCTACAGGGTTTTTAATATTTGTCCCCTCTGTAACGAAAACCGGCAGTATAAAGTCATCGACACTGAGCCTGGTCTCACGCACCAGACTTCTGATGCTTTCACTTCTTCTTAATCTCCTTAGTCTTTCCATCATTATTGCCCCTCTATGGCTGGCAGCTGACTGTTTCCGCAAGTTTCTCCGCCAGTCCGCGCGCGGTATGTGTCTCGGCTATGACGTCAGCTTCATACCCGTGCTTTTTCAGTTCCTCAGCCGTACTGTTGCCTATACAGGCAAAACGCGGAACTGAGTCTCTTCTTATCTCACATGATTCAAGAAATGCTCTCACACCTGAGGCACTAGCAAGAACTATATGATCATCCCTACGCGGAGCCTCTCTGATCTTCTCTTTATTTATGACTGCACGATAAAGGATCACCTTCTCGTAATCCCAATGCGATCCGTCCAGTACATCGAACATCTCGTCACTCCCGGATTCTGCGCGTATGATCAGCGCAGGTCCGGCTTGCTTTTCCTTAACGAGTCTCTCCGCAAGAGCTTTTCCGGTATAAACAGCCGGCACTATGTCCGCATAGTATCCATATTCGTTCAGCGCAGCCTGAGTCGCTTCTCCTATGACCGCAAACCTTATTCTGCCAAACCGCCGCCGGTCAAAACGGATCCCGTCAGCGACTTCAAAAAGCATTCTGACAGCATTTCCGCTCGCAAATATCAGCCACTCGAATTCTTCTATACTGTTCAGCGCACGCTCCAGATTTATGCGGCCCTCAGGAATTATCTCGGTCTGTATTCTCAGCCAGTGCGAAGTGCGTAATCCCAGTCTGGCCATTTCCGAACTGAAATGCTCATAGAACCTGTCCGTTCCAACTGTAAGAAATCTCCGCTTTCTGAAAAATTCAAACGTCCGGATCTTTAATCTGTATCCCGCCGTTTCTCCTATTACTATGACAGAAGGCGTTTTTATCTCTGCGATGTCAGAAGTTCTTGTAATATCCGAAAGTGTGCCCTGTACTGTATATTCATCTTCAGAGTATCCGCAGGATATAACTGCAGCCGGAGTCTCGGGATCCATCCCTGCCTTAAGGAGATCTCCTGTGATCCTGTACAGATTGGAAAGGCCCATCAGAAACACCAATGTGCCATCAAGGCCGGCATATCTGCCGAAGTCTGTTTCATCATCCATGGTATGCCCGGTTATTACATGGAAGCTACGTGCAATGCCTCTGTGTGTGACCGGTATCCCTGCATGTTCAGGTACAGCTATCGCAGACGGCACTCCCGGGATCAGCTCAAAATCTATTCCCTCACCAATCAGAGCCATTGCCTCTTCGCCTCCGCGCCCGAAGACAAAAGGATCTCCGCCCTTGAGTCTTACGACCGTCCTGTAACTTTTTGCTGTTCTGATCAGAAGCCCATTTATCTCTTCCTGCTTCATGCTGTGACTGCCCATTCTCTTGCCGACATTTATCAGCAGGCAATCATCCCTTGCATTATCCAGCAAACTGTTGTCAATAAGACTGTCGTAAAGGATGGCATCTGCCATTCCTATGAGTTCGCGGCCCCGCACTGTGATCAGATCCTTGTGTCCGGGGCCTGCTCCGACGATGTACACTTTACTCACCTGGCACCTCCGGCATCTTTGAGACAGCCTCAGCCAGTATGCTCTCGATATTATCGGCCTTACCCTCTGCACATACACGCGCAGTATTTCCGCCGTCATGTTTCATGACCCGCAGAAGCATACTTCCGTCCTTTTGAACAGTCGCCCAGGCTCCTACCGAAGCATGACAATCGGCACCGATCGCCTTCATAAAGCCCCGTTCTGCCCTCAGAGCTGCACTTGCTTCTCTGTCATCCAGGCTGCGCACGGCATCACTGATGTCACTTACAGCAAGTCCTTCTATCGCTATGATCCCCTGACCTGCTGCAGGAATAAACCTCTCAGGATCAAGGTCGACATATCTGAGATCCGGTTCATCATCAAGTCCAAGCCTCTTAAGGCCTGCTTTCGCAAGCACCAGTGCATCGAACTCTCCCCGTCTCAGCTTGGTCAGCCTCGTTGGTACATTCCCCCTTAGCGGTCTCGTAATATAATTTGAAGACAGCTCTTCAATAAGAGCCTGCCTTCTGCGGCTGCTGGTTCCGACTATCCTGATATCTTCAGGCCTTCTCCCTGATAACGAAACCAGCACATCACCCGGTTCTTCTCTCTCGAGGCACGCAAGTATATCGATCCCTTGAGGAAGCTCACCGGGCATGTCTTTTGCGCTATGGATAGCAATATCGATGCGTCCTGACAATATCGCTTCTTCAAATTCAGAAACGAAGACTGCTTTGCCGCCAAATTCCCATAGTGGTCTGTCTGTCTGTTTGTCCCCTTCAGTACGAATGATCACTGCCTCACAGTTGATTCCGTGCTCCTTAAGTGTCCTGATCACGATCTCCGTCTGAGCCATCGCAAGAGCACTGCTTCTTGTACCGATACGGATCTTTCTTATCCCAATCCGTTTATCTGCTTCTTCTCGGAACAATCTGGCTCTTTCATCCTGAGAGTCTGTCGTTTTAAGGACATCTTCTCTCATCCGGCCAAGCTCACCGACCGCCTCGTCGAATTCTTCAGGAATCAGTTCCGCGATCCTGCTGCGGATCCTGCCGGCAAGCAAAGGACTTCTGCCATCGGTACAGACCGAAACAGAATAATTCTCTTTCTTCAGTACTGCGGGGAAAATAAAATCGCTGTGCTCTTTGTCATCGACCGCATTTGCCGGAATGCCTCTTTCTCTGGCAAGATCAACTATGCGTCTGTTGAGTTCCCTGTCATCGGTCGAGGCTATTACAATATCCCTTCCCTCAAGATCGGTGATCTCGAATGGTTTCCTTACCATAGCAAACTCTCCGGACACTTTGATGATGTCCGGAGAGATGTTCTCAGCAATAACGGTAAGATGCGCGCCGAATCCGCAAAATGCGCGGACTTTATGGAATGCGCTCCTGCCGCCGCCAACGACCAGAATATCCTTGTCACTGACTTCTGTCATGAACGGAAAGTATGCCACATCCGTCCTCCTGTATGTTTATTTTTCTTTTGATGCGAAATGATACGGCAGCGCAACAAACAGTATCGCTCCGATCATGTTGCCTAAAGTTACTACAATCAGGTTGTACCAGTAACCTCCCATGCTGATTGCCTCGTTGCCTCCGTTGTTGATAAGAGCCAGCGTCAGCAATGTCATGTTGGCGATACTATGCTCAAATCCTGTTGCAAAGAATGCCAGCAGACACCAGAAGATCATAAGCAGCTTGCCTGCGTCCGATTTAGCTCTGAAGCCGCACCATACAGCCAGGCATACCAGTGTATTACACAACATGCCTCTTGTCAGAAGCGGTATGAAGCCTGCCGTCATCTTTGCCGCCGCAGCGCCTGTCATAGCGCTCAGAGTCGCGTCACTGTAGAGTCCCGTCAGGCTGAATACCAATGCCAGCAGCGCCGAGCCTGCAAGATTTCCGACCCAGCATACTCCCCACAGCTTCAGTGCGTCGCCAAGTGTTACGGTCTTGCGAAGGAGACCGGCGGTCATTACCAGATTATTACCGGTAAATAATTCCGCGCCAGCTATCACCACAAGACTCAGTGCAATGCCGAAGCAGAAACCCATCACAAG
>JBGUME010000003.1:0-5070 GCA_045116695.1 Anaerovoracaceae bacterium
AAGCGCAGAGAGCAGCTGACGAAGAGAATGCTGCGATCGCGGCAGAAAATGCTGAAAACAAGAAATCCGTAGACGCCTATAACGAAGAGGAAGATGCAAAAGTAAGGGAGTCTGAGGAAAAGAGAGCTGCAGCTTTGGCAGAGAATGAAAAAGCCATTGCTCACAATGAAGAAGTTGACAAGTATAATGCTGATCTGGAACAGTACAAAAAAGATCTTGGGCAGTACAATATTGACAAGGGATACGAAGCTCAGATCCTGGCTCTGAACTACCCTTCGGTAGACGCGTACAACCAGATGATCGAAACATATTACAACAAACCTGCTAGAGAAGCTGAGTCGAAGAACAAGAGCGCTGAAGCAATCGACGCAAAGAATCTCTACACAGTTAAAGAAGCTGAGGTAAAGTCCGGCAGAACAGTCAAAGTCCACATCGAGCACTACTTTATCGATATCGACAAGACGATCACAGAAGATTTCGAAATCGACGAAAATGATACTCTCATCTCCAAGTCGTTCGGATCGGCCGCAACCTCGACACAGCCTGGATATGCAAGCTTCTACTACAATACAGATGAAGCCCACACAAAGGGATACTGGATGTCTGCAGGCGATGTAATGATGGATACAGCAAATTACAAGAATACAGGCTGGGACTGCGGAACCGTACATGAGATTTCCTACAAAGACGGCAAGAGACACGCAGGCGACTGTACAGATATTGACATCTATTACGACTACATGTGGATGCCGCTCAAAATGTACAAGACATTCAACAATCCTGTACTTCCGACAGCACCGGTAGCACCGGAGAGCCTTGAGAAGAAAGACCTGGTAGACGTTCCTGAAGTTTACACAGCAAATTACATGAAGTATGAAGAGAAAGCCGGCGTTCAGGCAGTACTCGAAACCATTAAAGCAGCAAACTTCATCGAGAAGCTTGCAGCACCTGAAAAGGGAGAGCACATCGCGCTTCTCAGCTACATGGCACTCTTCGATGTACCGGAGATGACTATCCCGGCAGTAGCTGAAGCAGCAACACATATGATCCCTGCAGCACAGACAGAGGTTCAGACAGCACATATCGCAGAGCAGGAGGCTCCGATGGCAGCTGCACCTGTTGAGATCGCAGAGGTCGCTGAGATCGCAGACAGCGAAGCGCCGCTCGCAGCAAACAACACATGGGCACTTATCAACCTGATCATGGCAATTATCACAGGCCTCACATCCGCAGTACTCCTCGCAGGATACTTCGGAAAGAAGGAAGATGATGAAGACGCTGAGGACGACGAGGCAGAAACAAAGCGCAGAGGTCTTGTAAGACTCGCAAGCCTGATCCCGGCAATCGGTTCGGTCGTAGCATTCATCCTCACGGAGAACATGAATTACACAATGGCTCTTACAGACAGATGGACGATCCTCATGGCAGTTATCCTCCTTGCACAGGCAGTTATAGCTATCCTGGCAAAGAAGGGAACAAAAGAGGACGATAATACAGCAGAAGCAATCAACGCATAGTTACATTCCAACCTAATAGCGGCGCGTATAGCCCGCAGGGCCCGGATAAAACCGGGCCTTTTGTTTTACAATAATGAATGGATAATAATAAATAATAATGTTTTTGTTTAAATTCACAAAATGGCTTGACTTTGTTTTTCTTTGTATTTATTATCTACACTGTAAACAAATGAATAACAACTGACCCGATAGAGGTCGCAGAGATCAGGAGTAACGGTCACAGAAGCGCGGGGGCGCGGCCGTGAAAGGGTGATCTGCCGAAGCTTACCGGAATCCCAAGCCGGCAAGCTGGGACGGTGCAATAAGATGTACCGGACTGTCACGAAAGTGGAGCGCTATCATGGTTGGGTAAATAACATAGTAAGTTACCAGATCCATGGCAGAATCGTTTCATGCGTTATTCATGGATCTTTTTCATTATTAGGAGGTAACTTATTTATGGACACACCTGCACTTTATGCAACAGCATGGGCGGTTCTTCCGCCACTCATTGCCATCGTACTGGCACTCGTCACAAAGGAAGTCTACAGCTCGCTCTTCCTGGGCGTAGTCACGGGCGCTATCCTCTATGCCGGCGCTGATTTCGACGGCATCGTAAATCACATTCTCAATGACGGTATCATCGCGTCGCTCAGCGATGGCTGGAACGTGGGAATCCTCATCTTCCTGGTCATCCTCGGCATGGTCGTAGCACTGATGAATCTCTCCGGAGGTTCGAAGGCATTCGGCGGCTGGGCCCTCAAGCGTGTAAGAACACGTGTCGCGGCTGAGATCGCTACAGTACTGCTGGGCGTAGTAATCTTCGTAGATGACTACTTCAACTGCCTGACAGTAGGATCCGTCATGAAGCCTGTAACAGACAACTTCAATGTATCCAGAGCTAAACTCGCCTACATCATCGACGCGACAGCAGCTCCTGTATGCATCATCGCTCCTGTATCCTCATGGGCCGCGGCTGTATCCAGCTTCGCCGGTGAAGGAGAGGGCATCTCTCTGTTTATCAGATGTATCCCTTACAACTTCTACGCTCTGTTCACTCTCGTAATGATGATCGCTATCATCGTCATGAGATTCGACTATGCCGCTATGGCTAGGTTCGAGATGAACGCGGTAGAGAGCGGAGATCTGTTCACAGTACCTGACGTTAACGCTGAAATGGCAGACGCTGCAGAAGAGGGAAGCGACAAGGGCGTCGTGTTGGATCTGGTATTCCCTGTAGTAGTTCTCGTGGTGAGCTGCGTGCTCGGAATGGTCTACACAGGCGGATTCTTCGATGGAGCCGGATTCGTTACAGCGTTCTCTGATTCCGACGCATCTGTTGGACTTTCGATGGGAGCTCTTGTAGCGCTCGTCATCATAATCATTTACTACATGATCAGACGCACCATCAGTTTCACCGAGTGCATGAGCTGCGTACCTGAAGGAATGAAGGCAATGGCTTCGCCTATCCTCGTCCTGACACTCGCATGGTCACTCAAGGCCATGACAGACAGTCTGGGACTTGCTGATTACGTAAGCGGTCTTGTAGAGGGAATGAGCGGATTTGCCGTAGGCATCATTCCTGCCGGACTCTTCCTGATAGCATGCGTTCTCGCGTTCGCTTCCGGAACATCCTGGGGTACATTCGGTATCCTGATCCCTCTGGGACTTGCTATAACACAGTCGCATCCTGAGCTCTCTACACCTATCATCGCAGCCTGCATGGCAGGAGCTGTATACGGCGACCACTGCTCACCGATCTCGGATACAACGATCATGGCTTCCGCCGGCGCAAACTGCAACCACGTCTCGCACGTATCCACACAGCTGCCGTACGCGACCACAGTCGCTGCTGTGTCTGCTATATCCTATGTGATAGCAGGTTATGTAAGCAGCCCTGTAGTTCCGCTGATCGTCGGAGTCGTGCTGCTGCTCGGAGCACTCTTCTTCCTGAGAGGAAGAGAAGGCAGCTACAGAGTACCTGACTCGGCAAACGTCAATCAGGCTGCAGAATAGAATAAAAATATCACGCTTAATGCTTAAGATATTATGGAAAACACGGTCACGCTATTCTGCGGATGACCGTGTTTTTCACTTTATGAGATAGTATAATCAGTTAAGAAAAGGGATCATAAAGCATTGGAGAAAGGATGACGGGATGAATTTCACTTCCAGCGAAACAGATTTTGTACTGGAGAATGAAGCATATGTACCTGTTCCGGAGAGCGAAAAGCGCAGGCTTGAAACTCCGGAGGCTTTTGACGCGGAGCTTGGCAGGATGCGCGACGCAGCTGCGGCCGGCGCCATGCCTGACATGCGCCACTGTGTAATCAAGGGACTGGACCTCGCCGGCCGGGATCTTACCGGGATCGACTTCAGGCGCTCCACCTTTGATGGCTGCGACCTTCACGGGACCGACTTCAGCGGCTCGCAGATGGATAACACCGCGTTCTATGACAACGACCTTGTGGGCATGAAGCTTCGCGGATGCAAGGCGCGCGGGTGCAGTTTCAGGTTCCAGGACATGACAGACATCGACCTCAGGGGCGCCAATATCTATTCATCTGTCCTGGAGGACGCGATCAATCAGGACAAGGTGATCACAGACGACGAGACTAAGTGGTATAAGATGCGCTGCCCGGAAGAGGGTGAGGCGTTCATCGCGTGGAAGTGCTGCACGGATCTGAGAGTCGTGATGATGCTGGTTCCAAGAGATGCTCACCGCTGCATGGCTACGATGGAGACCGGAAGGGTATCAAAGGTAAAAGTACTCAAGATAACAAATATAGATGAGACTGAGAACTACACATGGGCGCAGTCCACAGTCGATCCGGATTTCTATTACGAGGTGGGAAAGTGGCTGGAGCCTGCGAACGGCTTCCAGGAAGACAGGTGGAAGGACAGCTCGCCGGGCATACACTTTTTCCTGGACCGTCAGCAATGCGTAGACTACCAGTCAAAGTGACAGAGAAACACGGAAGCAGGGGCAGGGCTCTTGCTTCTTTTTTGTGCAATGCATGTCATTGAAAGCGGTAATACTCCGCGTTATAATTAATCTAGTAAAGTATCGTGTTTCTTCTATATTATTATAGAAGCTAATGATGGCGTTAGGGCATTAAACGATCAATCACGGTGTCGCCTTTTGGCGATGCCTGAATTATGTAAAAGGGAGGAAATGCTTTATGAAAGTTATCATGTCCGGTAACGAAGCGACTGCCCGCGGAGCCTGGGAAGGCGGCGCGAGATTTGCTTCGGCATATCCGGGAACACCGAGCACAGAGATCCTCGAGAACATGCCTCAGTACGGAGAAGACGTTTACTCCGAGTGGGCTCCTAATGAGAAGGTAGCCACAGAGGCAGCGATCGGAGCATCGATTGCCGGCGCAAGATCATTCTGCGCGATGAAGCACGTAGGAATGAACGTAGCTGCAGACCCTATCTTCACATTCGCATACACCGGTGTTACCGGCGGATTCGTAATGGTAGTCGCGGACGATCCGGGTCAGCACAGCTCGCAGAATGAGCAGGACAACAGAAACACCGCCAAGTCGGCAAGACTTCTCATGCTGGAGCC
>JBGUME010000004.1:0-5479 GCA_045116695.1 Anaerovoracaceae bacterium
GACGGGTTTGGATTCAGCGTCATGAACCGCATGCTGAAGAGCGCGGGCTACGACGTAGTAAAGTAAAGTCAAACAAGGGAAAACGGGACGTTTTTCATAACAAACTGATAATAATCACAACAAAGTTGCACATTATAGGGAGGTACGCAATGGGCAAAGTAATGATTTTCGATCATCCTCTTATTCAGCACAAGGTATCACTGATGAGAGACAAGAACACAGCTAGTAAGGAATTCAGAGATCTGGCGCGCGAGGTCGCGATGCTGATGACCTACGAGATCACAAGAGATCTTCCGACAAAGGAAGTGGAGATCGAGACACCGATCTGCCCTGCAAAGGTTCCTATTCTGGCAGGAAAGAAGCTTGCCATCGTTCCTATCCTCAGAGCGGGACTCGGCTTCGTAGACGGAATGCTGGAGATAATCCCGAGCGCAAGAGTCGGACATGTCGGACTTTACAGAGACCCTGAGACACATGAGCCTGTAGAGTACTACTGCAAGCTGCCGGAGGACATCGACCAGAGAAAGATCATCATCGTCGATCCAATGCTTGCGACAGGCGGAAGTGCCATTGCCGCTGTCGACTTTGTTAAGGCAAAAGGCGCAAAGGACATCGCCTTGATGTTCCTCATCGCTGCTCCTGAAGGCATTGAGGCTCTAACCTCGAAGCACCCTGATGTGGATATATATATCGCTGCTAAGGACGATCATCTCAACGAGAACGCTTACATCGTGCCTGGTCTTGGTGACGCAGGCGACAGGATCTTTGGAACCAAGTAGCCGTATCCGGACGCATATCAATGGAGGATTACCATCATGAAAATAGCAGTTGGCTGCGACCATGCGGCATATGAACTGAAGGAAGCTATCAAAGAGAAACTGACAAAAGAGGGCCATGAGCTGCTTGACATGGGATGCGATTCGACTGAGTCGGTCGATTATCCGAAGTACGGACATGCTGTAGGACGCACGGTGGCGTCCGGCGAGGCCGAGCGAGGCATCGCCGTGTGCGGCTCCGGAATCGGTATCAGCATTGCCTGCAACAAGGTCCCTGGCATAAGAGCCGCACTCTGCACATCCGTAGAGATGGCGGAGATGTGCAGACGCCACAACAACGCAAACGTAGTCTGCATGGGCGCCCGCATGATAAGTCAGGAGCTCGCCTTTGATATCATCGACAAGTGGATGACCACGGACTTTGAGGGTGGAAAGCATCTTCGCCGCATAAACGAGATCGAAGACCTCGATTTCTAGTCAGCATATCAATGACAATACAAAATCCCGGCCTCACTGAGACCGGGATTTTATTTGTAAGAGATTTGCAATTAGCAGAAGAATCCCTTCCTCTCAAGGACCTTCACGATGGCACGAGCTTCCTCAGTACCTTCGATGATCCTTCTCTGTCTCTTGGAGTCGCCGATGTTCATCAGTTCGACATCAGCAAACTCTTCCTTCAGCATGTCGAGTACCGGATTGTTGGACTTGAGTCCCATGCAGATGCATCCGTAATCGAACTCAACTTCTTCCATGCTTCCGTCCGGATTCTTGACCACGAAGCAGTCAGGCTTTACTTCCTGAAGAGCTGTGGACGGTCTCTGGTGTACGTTGTACTTATTCATCAGATTAGCGATGCTGACCTTTGTGATAGGATCGAGTGCCGGTCCGACGATATACGGCAGCATCTCGATTACCGTGGTGTCCGCTCCTCTAGGCGCGAAGAATTCCACTACATCGAGTCCTACGGCGCCGGCGCCGATAACAACGACCTTCTTGCCTGTGCAGTCCTCAGGATAGTTGTCCAGATTGTCGATAACGCCGAGAACTGTCTGCACTTTGCCCTTGCCTACGTTTTCCTTGAGTCCAGGGATAGGGAGGATCAGTGGCAGCGAACCTGTTGAGTTCACGATGATGTCCGGATTCAGAGTCCTGATGAACTCAGGAGTAGCCTCTGTGTTCAGGAACACGTGCAGGTTGTGGAGCTTCTTGATCCTTCTCTCGAGGTAATCAGGGAAGTCTCTGAGTCTGCTCTTGTCAGGGAACTTCGAGATCTCGTAAGCGAGTCCGCCGAGGTGGTCTGCCTTCTCGATCAGGAATGCCGTGCAGCCTACTTCAGCAGCCGTGCAGGCAGCTTCCATGCCGGCCGTACCGCCGCCGATAACGACAACGTTGCATGGCTTGTTGACCTTGAGCTTCTTATACTCTTCACCCTCTATGACAGCCGGGTTGACTGTGCATCTGATAGGTCTGTTGTTCTGGATACGGTTTCCGGCGCATCCGATGTTGCAGCTGATGCACTTTCTGATGTCGCACACATCACCGAATTCCACCTTGTTTACCCAGTCAGGGTCAGCGATCAGGCCTCTGCCGATGCCGATGAACTCAGCGTCGCCTCTCTCGAGGATGTCGTTGGCGACCTTAGGGTCTCTGATGTTGCCCATCGTGACTACCGGCTTGCCGAATCTTTCCTTAACAGCCTTTGCGAGGTATGATCTCCAGCCGTCAGGATAGCAGTTGCTGTCGATCTGATACTGCAGGGATGGATTGAGAGCCGCGGATACGTTGTATACGTCGACCTCATCTCCGAAGTACTGCAGATACTCAAGACAGTCGTCGAGGTTGTTGCCGCCCTCGAGGAACTCGTCCGCGCTTATTCTCGCGAGTATAGGGATGAACGGTCCGACCTGCTTTCTTACTTCGTCGATGACCATTCTGGCAAGGCGCGCTCTGTTCTCAGCGCATCCGCCGAATGCATCAGTCCTCTTGTTGTAGATAGGCGAGAGGAACTGGCTGATGAGGTAGGAGTGTCCGCAGTGGACTTCGATAGCGTCGAATCCTGCCTGAACAGCGCGCTTCGCGGCTTCGCCGTATTTCTTCACTATTGCTTCGATCTCATCTTTCTCGAGCGGACGAGGAGCCTCGCCGCCGAGCTTCGACGGAACTGTCGAAGACGAAACTGTCGGAACTCCCGTACGCGCGGATGAAGCAGACGCTCCCGCGTGGTTGATCTGTACGGCAATGAGTCCGCCTTCGCCGTGGACTGCTTCTGTCAGCTTGTAGAGCTTCGGCATGAACATGTCATGATCGAGCCTGAGCTGGCTTGTTCCGTTGGAGCCTGTAGGGAAGTCTACGCAGACGTTCTCTACGATGATGAGGCTCGTGCCTCCTCTGGCTCTGAGTCTGTAGTAATTGATATGATCGTCGTTGATGCCGCCGTCCGGATCAGCGTAGTTGGTGCCCATCGGGGTCATGACTACTCTGTTCTTGAAAACAGTTTTTCTGACTGTGATCGGCTCGAAAATCTTTGGGTAATCTTTCTTCATGTGTTGATCCCTCCAAGTGTCATCATACTGTCTTGTGGTACTTATATGATAAATAAATAACGAGCAAAAGAGAAATATCTTTCTTGCTCGTTTTTGATAGCCTGAAGGTATCAAATAGAGATTATTGATACTGTGGTGTCAGATAATAGCTTTTACCTCTTCCGGATTCAGTTCAGACCCGCCGATCATGAAATCAATGAAGCGTTTTGTGGCCGGCATCAGGTAATGGTTCTTCAGCCATACCGCGTTGACATAGTGGATCAGATCAACATCCGACACGCTGTGGATCTTCAGATATTTGTCGTTCAGGATGTCGACCCTGGCTACAAGAGCTATCCCGAACTGTTCTCTTACCAGCGCCTGTATGGCGTTCTCGTCCGAACACTCGCAGACTATGTCCGGTTTTATTCCCAGATTTCTGTAGAGCCTCTTTGTATATCCTCCGAGATTTGATAAGCGGTCGTAGCCGATAACAGGATAGTTATCGAGTTCCTTTATCGACAGTTTGTCCCTGCCGGCGAGAGGGTGTTCGTTCGAAGTAATGATCACCATCTCCTGCTTCAGGATAGGGACGAATTCAAGTTCTTCCTCATTTTCCGAATATCCGCAGAATCCGACATCCAGCTTGCCGCTCTTTATATCCCGTATGATCGATGAGGTCCTGTTCTGATTGAAGCCGAAGGTCACGTGTTCGTTCTCGGGCATGTCAAGGAAGGAGCGGACCTTGTGAGGGATGTAGTAATTGGCCAGAGGGAAGACGTATCCGATGTCGATGCGGCCGCCCGTCGATGAAAGTTCCTTCATTTTATATATAGCGATATCGCACTCGTCGAGAATGCGGTTGGTATATTCCAGAAACAGCCTGCCGCTTCCGGTGAGGGATATCCCTCTGCCGGCGCGTTCAAAGAGCATCACGCCCAGTTCCTGTTCGAGCGAATCAATCGAGCGGGAAAGAGACGGCTGCGAAATGTACAGTTCTTCTGCCGCGGCCCTGAAGTTCAGAGCTCTGGCGACTGCCTGGAAATATCTGAGCTGGTTAAGAGTCATTTTGCACCTCTTTTGCGGTATTTCAGCGTTTTTCCTGTCTGCAAAACATATTATCACAAAGCATATCCAATTGATACGTTAAAGCTATCAATAATTGCAATATATGATATTGGACTGTATCAAAGAAGATAGTTAAAATATAGTCAAGAAATAGTTATTGTTTTAACAATGTTGTCTTCTGGCTTGTGGTGAATCAGAGACATTGTAACGGGAGAGGCTGAATAAGCCTGAAAGATCACAGGATCAAACAAAGGAGAAATAGAAATGGCAGAAAGAATCACAGGACATACCGAACTTATCGGTCTCATGGCTTATCCTATACGTCACTCCAGCTCGCCTGCTATGCAGAACGAAGCATTCGCAGAAGTAGGCGCTGACTATGCATATCTTGCATTCGAGGTAGGCGCAGATGAGATCGAGGACGCTGTAAAGGCCATCCGTACACTCAAGATGAGAGGGTCCAACGTATCGATGCCTAACAAGACGCTGGTAGGCCAGTATCTTGACGAGCTCGACCCTGCAGCAGAACTCTGCGGAGCAGTAAACACGATCGTCAACGATAACGGTCACCTGAAGGGATACATCACAGACGGTATCGGCTTCATGGCAGCCATCAAGGATAACGACATCGATCCTATCGGCAAGAAGATGACTATCGTAGGAGCCGGCGGTGCAGCTACAGCGATCGAGATCCAGGCTGCTCTTGATGGAGTTGCTGAGATCTCCATCTTCAACATCAAGGACAAGTTCTATGAGGTAGGAGAGGACACAGTCAAGAAGATCAACGAGAACACAAAGTGCAAGGCAAAGATGTTTGACCTCGCAGATACTGAGGCTCTCCGCAGAGAGATGGCAGACAGCTACCTCTTCGTAAACGCTACAGGCGCAGGCATGAAGCCGCTCGAGGACGTTTCCGTTGTTCCTGACAAGAGCTTCTTCAGACCTGAGCTCATCGTTGTAGACGTTCCTTACGGATGCCTTCTGACAAAGATGAGAAAGATGGCCAAGGAAGTCGGCTGCAAGACCATGAACGGACTGGGCATGATGCTCTTCCAGGGAGCTGCCGGATTCGAGCTCTGGACAGGCAAGCCAATGCCTATCGAGCACATGAAG
>JBGUME010000005.1:0-4081 GCA_045116695.1 Anaerovoracaceae bacterium
ATTGTACTATCGATGCCGTGTCCAAGTTTTGTCCAAGTCGTATGTTGTAAATGGCCATGTGAAAGTGTGACAAGATGTGATAAGATACGACAAGCAAAATGCCATGAATCCGTTTATTTACAACAGGTATAAATGATAAGCTATGACAAGATGTGATATGCTATAATAAGCCTTGAAAAGGGCAGTTAGGCTTCTCATAACCCGGAGGTCGAGGGTTCAAGTCCCTCCCCCGCAACCAAGTATTTGCAGGGCTTTCAGGGATTCTGGGAGCCTTTTGCTTTAAGATTGACTAAAAGGAGAATGCGACGATTGAAAGTAGATAATGCGATTATCATGGCTGCAGGAACGAGTTCACGTTTTGCTCCTCTGTCTTTTGAAAAGCATAAGGCAATGACTGAAGTCAAAGGAGAAATACTCATTGAACGTCAGATAGAGCAGCTTAAGGCAGCAGGCGTACCTGAGATCTATGTTGTTACCGGATATAAGGCCGAACAGTTTGAATATTTGGAGGGGAAATACGGCATCGGACTGATCCATAACCCCGAATATCTGACCCGCAACAATAATGGAAGCATATGGGCAGCAAGGAATGTGCTGAATAACAGCTATATTTGTTCTGCTGACAACTACTTCTGTTCGAATCCTTTTGAAGCGGAAGTTGATGAGGCATATTATGCTGCCGAATACGCTGATGGACATACCGCGGAGTGGTGCATGACAGAAGATGCGGATGGATATATAGATTCCGTGACCATAGGTGGCGAG
Source organism: Anaerovoracaceae bacterium (assembly GCA_045116695.1). GTDB lineage: Bacteria > Bacillota > Clostridia > Peptostreptococcales > Anaerovoracaceae > Crickella. The sequence continues at coordinate 766 of JBGUME010000005.1, forward strand.
AATGCCTGGTATATGATCGGGCATACGTTCTGGAGTGAAGTATTCACCTCCCGCTTCTTATCTATTCTTGAATCAGAGTATGACCTTCCTGAGACTGTGAATAAGCTCTGGGAAAAGATCTATATGGAACATCTTGAAACATTGAAGATGAAAATAAGGAAATATGCGCCGGGTGTCATATACGAGTTTGACACCATGGACGAGCTGAGAGGATTCGATACTTCATATGTTTCAGATACACGATCAGCAATCATAAAAAATGCAGCAGCCGAGATAGGGACTACTGAAGATCAGATGATCCACATCAAAGCCTGCTCCGGAAGCACAACAGCAGCAGCCGGCTTTGAATTTGATTGCGGGACAGAGCATTACACCTATCTTTACGAAACTGGCAAACTTGAAAAAACAGTGTAGTTTGAATCAGTGAGCGTGTTTATATACAAAAACATATAGAGTAGAGGAGAAATTTAATGGCAGACCTTGTAAGAGAAATCGAAGCAGCAGACATTCCGAAATTGCACGATCTGATGAAACTGGTATTTGATGACAGCGAATGGATCGATATACAGCGCCTTGGAGGAATGACAAATCATTCATATAAGATAACAAGAGAGGATGGAGAGGAATATCTTGTCAGAATCCCGGGGGACGGAACTGAAGAACTGATAAACCGTCTTGATGAAAGAAAAAGCACGGAACTGGGATGCAGTCTTGGGATAGACTCTCCGCTTCTGTATTTTGGAGATGATGGCCGGAAAGTCATGAAATTCATCAAAGATCCGCAGCCGATGAGCGAAGAAGTCATGCGCAAAAGGGAGAACCTCGTGCAGGCGGCAGAGATCTTTCACAAGCTGCACACATGTGGCGTAGATACCGGCGTAAGGTTTGAAGTCTTCGAGATGGCGGATCTCTACGAGAAGATCATCGCTGAAGGCGGAGTAGCGTTTTATGATGATTATGACGAAGTCAAGCAGACTGTCATGGACATCAAAGCGGAAGTGGATAAGGACGGAGAAGCACCAAGAGTTCCGTGCCATAATGATTCTCTGATAGGCAACTGGGTCCTGGATGGAGATGGAAAACTCTATCTGATCGACTGGGAATACAGCGGCATGAACGAGGCGATGTGGGATCTCTCCTGCCTGTCCATTGAGTCTGAGTATGGTACCAAGGAGGATGATGAACTCCTGAAAGTCTACTATGCACTCGAAGGACGGGAAGCCGGGGTTGAAGAAAAAAAGCGTTTCATAGCTGCAAAAATGTATGTCGACTACCTCTGGACTTTATGGGGACTGACACGCGTGCCTTTTGACGGCGATTTCATGCAGGAGTATGCGGATAACCGCTACATCCGTCTGAAAAACAACATTGAAGCATATAAGAAGCTCGGATAAGCAGGAGGAGATATAGATATATGTTAGCTGGTATTATCGCCGGGGTGACCTGGGCAATAGAGACAATAATACTGGGAATAGCGCTTGCAATGAGCCCGTTTGTAAGCACTGAACAGGCGGTGTTTCTGGCTCCGTTTGTAAGCACTTTCATACATGACGCCTTCTCCGCTTTATGGGCATGCGCATATAACGGTATTCGTGGTAACCTGCCTGCTGTAATAAAAGCAGTAAAGACAAAAAGCGGACGATTCGTGGCACTGGCTGCTGTAATAGGCGGACCGGTGGGCATGACAGGATATGTATTATCTGTAGCAAACATGGGAGCTTCGATCGGAGCCGTCGCAAGCGCGATTTTCCCCGCTATCGGAGCTGTGCTTGCCTACTTCTTCCTGAAGGAGAAGATGCAGTGGTACAGGTGGATATTCCTTATTCTCAGTTTGCTGGGCGTATATGGGCTTTCATACAGCCCTGAGATCAATATCACGAATTTCGCGCTGGGATTCGTTGGAACTCTGATGTGCGCGTTTGGATGGGGAATAGAGGCTGTTATCATCGCAAAATGCGTGCAGGACGATGCTGTGACAGATGAGATAGCGCTTCAGATAAGGCAGACTACAAGCGCGATCGTTTATGGTGTTGTACTCCTGCCGATACTCAAAGGTTGGGGCTTTACAATAAACCTTTTCAGCGGAACAGGTAAGCTCATCCCTACAATAGCTCTTGCAGCGTTGTTTGCAACTGTTTCATACCTGTTCTACTATAAAGCCATCAGTCAAATAGGTGCTTCAAAAGCCATGGCGCTGAACGTTTCATACTCGGCTTGGGCTGTAGTTATCAGCATTGTGTTCCTTGGAAACAAGAGCCTGCTTAATCCACTGACGATATTATGCACTTTGGCAGTAATCTTTTTTGGAATTCTTGCAGCAGCAGACTATAAGGAATTGCTGAAAAAGGAATGACTCATTTAGTCTTGCTGAAGACAAAAGATCCTCAGGTGGCACATGATGTGATAGAATAATTTCGTTAACGACTGGCTTTGCCGCAAGGAGATTTGGAATGATAATGTATATCGATCCCGGCACAGGGAGCATGCTTTTTACGATCCTGATTGGAATTCTTGGAGCTGGTGCATATAAGTTCAAGGATCTCACGGTCAAGGCTCGTTTTTTATTGAGCGGAGGGAAAGCCGGTGACAGCAGCAAGGACAGTCCTGATTACGTTATTTTTTCTGATCATAAGCGCTATTGGAACGTGTTTGAGCCGGTCTGTGATGAGTTTGAGCACAGAGGGATAAAGATCACGTATCTTACAGCGTCGCCGGATGACCCTGCACTTGAAAAGCCATATGATCATGTAGAGTGTAAGTTTATTGGAGAGGGCAACAAAGCTTTTGCGGCTCTTAATACTCTTCATGCCGATATAGTATTATCGACAACGCCGAGTTTGGATGTCTTATACTGGAAAAGATCAAAAAATGTCAGACTCTATGTGCATGCAGCGCATGCCGCAAGCGACCTGACCATGTACAGGATGTTCGGGATCGATTTTTACGATGCCATACTCATATCCGGGGAGTATCAGAAAAAACAGATACGCGAGCTGGAACATATCAGAAAACTGCCGCAAAAAGAGATCGTTATGACGGGACTCCCTTTTATGGATACCATGAAAACCAGGCTTGAGTCTGTCGGCAATGTTCAGAATGACACGCCTGTTGTCCTGCTGGCTCCGTCATGGGGACCGAGCGCGATATTCAGCAGATTCGGAGAGAAGATAATCGAGGAGCTCCTAAAAACGGATCACAAAATAATAATCAGACCTCATCCGCAGTCATTTACAAGCGAAAAGGAAATGATAGATTCGCTGATGGAGAAGTATCCCGAAAGCGACCGGATCGAATGGAACAGGGACAATGACAACTT
>JBGUME010000006.1:0-3202 GCA_045116695.1 Anaerovoracaceae bacterium
CATCGAATCCGTTGTATATGCTTTCGGAGCGGGCGTCGGCTACATGGTAGCGATGGTCCTCTTCGCAGGCATCCGTGAAGAGAAGCTCGTCGACCTCGAGGGAGTACCGGCACCGTTCAGGGGCGTTGGCATCATCCTCGTATCCGCTTCGATCATGGCGCTCTCGTTCATGGGATTCGCAGGGATGTTCCAGTAAGGAGGTAGAGAGATGAGTGGAGTAATGACCCCTGTACTGTTAGTAGCAGTCATTGGCCTCGTCTGTGCCGGCCTGCTGGTATTCGCCTCCAAGGTATTCCATGTAGCGGTAGACGAAAGAGTCACCCAGGTCAGAGAAGTACTGCCGGGCGCCAACTGCGGCGGCTGCGGATTCGCGGGATGCGATGACTACGCGGCCAACCTGGTAGCTGATGAAGAGCTTCCTTGCACAAAGTGCTCCCCTGGCGGAGCTGCTGTAGCTGCTCAGATCGCCGAGATCCTCGGCAGAGCTGCAGGCGCGGCAGAGCCACAGGTAGCTCAGGTAATGTGCAACGGAACATGTGAAGCATCAAAGACAGTGCTCGAGTGGCAGGGCATGCAGTCCTGCAAAGGCGCGAAGGGCTGGTTCTCTTCGCCTAACGCCTGCATGTTCGGATGTATCGGACTCGGCGACTGCATGAACGCTTGCCAGTTCGACGCTATCGGAGTAGTAGACGGTGTTGCGAGAGTCAACAGAGAAAACTGCGTGGCATGCGGCGCGTGCGTAGGCGTTTGCCCGCAGAAGATAATCAAGCTCGTACCTAAGAAGAACCAGGTACACGTTCTGTGCTCATCCACAGACAAGGGCGCTGTTGCCCGCAAGAACTGCGACAATGCCTGCATCGGCTGCATGAAGTGCACCACAGTCTGCAACTTTGACGCCATCCACGTAGAGGACTTCCTCGCGAGGATCGATGCCGACAAGTGCAAGAGCTGCGGCCTCTGCGCCGCGGTCTGCCCGACGGGCGCTATCAACAGCTTCAGGAAACTGCCTAAGAAAGAGGCAGCGGAAAAGGCGGCAGCAGCCAAGAAGGCTAAAGCCGAGGCTGCTAAGGCCAAAGCTGCAGAAGCATAGACCAAGTCAGCTGACTGTAAATGATCAAAAATCGAAGAGAAGCCGTAAGGCTTCTCTTCTTTTTTACACTTCTATAATGATGAGGGATCTTTATCAGCAGGGGAAGCTCCCCGGTGAGGGAACGACTCCTCCGTAGCTGACTTGCTTCAGTCTGCCGGACTCGCAGATGAACAGCTCGTCCGCCAGAAATACGTCACTGTCTGTGACAGACCTGTTTGCGCTCCTTATGATATCTACCAGCCTCTGAGGATCACCTTCGGTGGCCGGCAGCAGAAGCACTTCGTGGATGGACGAAGGCAGCACATAGAAGCTGCCGCCCATCAGCTCATTGAGGCGCGTCATCATGCCCGGATAGAACAGCACAGCCGCTCCCCAGAAACTGCTTTCATTGCTGAGAACGTACAGGGAGACCGGTGGGAGTACTGTTCCGGCCTTTGAATCCAGAAGGTTGATGTTGCCTTCAGGAAAGGCAGGGAGCATGTCCGCCAGATCGTATAAAGTCGCGCGGTCATTCATCGAGGAGTCCTCGAGAGCCCTTTCAAAAAGGTCTTCTTTGGTCATGCCGAGCGAATCCATAAGACTGTTGGTGATGACCGCGCGGAAATCACCTGACCTTATTTCTGCTATAAGCGCGAAGCCGCAGCCCGCGTCGAGGAAAGTCACGTCTCTAAGGTAATCACGGTTCCCGGACTTGTTCAGAAGCCTTACCCCGAAAATACACTGTCCTGACAAAACGTTATGATCTATATCGGGGAAATCGGGCGGGTTGTGGATATAGCGGTAAGCGTCCTGCACTACCGTGACCGAAAGGTCCTTAAGTGAGCGCCCTTCTTTATACAAGTCGTAAAAATCTTCGACATAGAAAGTCGGCGCGCAGATAGTGCCCGGTTCTTTGAAGATAAGACCCGTCAGCTCGCCCCGCTGCGCCTTTGTAATAATGTGCTCCTCAAGCTCGATCTTGCTGTACGGGGAAAAGCGGGCTACCCCGGCAAGCTCGTCTCTGCAGCCATTGATGAATTCATTTTTAAATTCCGTAAAATCCAGCATTTGCGTTTCTCCATTCCGAATAAGGTGTTTCAGGTGGACACAGTATGTCAGCACAGGGCGGGCAGAGTCAAATCAGCGAAAAGAACAGGATATGGCCGCTTAACGCAAGGCTTCCGGAACAAATCCGAACAAGCGCCGTGCCGATCTTGTCGGAAAAAGTGCCAAAAGTGTCGGAAAAAGGCTGCCAAGTCGTGTAAAATAAAGCAAGAAACGGAGAGAATCATGACGGAAGAATATAACAAGGCCCTTAAGGCCGGCGAAAAAGAATATAAGGCTAAACTCGCGGCGGGTGAGTACCCGTATCTGCCGGCACTCGACGATATAGCTCCTGATGCTGACACGCTGACACACCAGTCGCTGGGCATCCTGGAGATACCGGTAGAGCTGGTGGCAGGCACAAAGACACGGGCGAGGCAAAATTCGTTTGCCCCGGATTTCATGCCGCTTATCGGAGCGGACAGCGAGTTTGCCGCCAAGTGGAACAATCTTTATAAAGCTCAGATCAGCGAAGGATTCAGAGATCCGGTCAAGGTATATGAATATCTGCACAGGTTTTACGTGGAGGAGGGCAACAAGCGGATCTCGGTGAGCCGCTTCCTTGATATGCCGACGATCGCTGCGGATGTGGAGAGGATAGTTCCTCCGGCCGATGTGATGGATCAGCATCCTGAATATAAGGAGTTCCTTAAGTTCTACAGTGTTGCCCCTGTTTACGACATAGAGACGACCTGGGAGGGAGCCTACGCGGAGATAGCCGAGCTCCTCGGCCATGATCTTGAGGAACCATGGCCGCGCGACCTGGTAAGGTCGCTGCGCAGCGCCTACTGGATGTTCACGATGGCGTGGCGTGAGCTCGGCGACAAGATGCCTGCTGACCTTCCGCCTGGCGACGCGTTCGTCGTCTACCTGCGCATATACATCAGGGACGCACTAAACCATCAGCCGCCTTCGGTCGTAAGCAAGAAGCTGCTGCGCATAAAAAAGGAGCTCCTCACAGAAGCCAACAAGGAAAGGGTCGCGCTGGTCGAGTCGTCAGATGAGGCGATCAAAGCCGGCAGCCTCATA
>JBGUME010000007.1:0-3364 GCA_045116695.1 Anaerovoracaceae bacterium
CCGCCGACAGCGTCAATGAACCTCTCGACTGTAGTGAAATTGACTTTCACATAGTAATTGATCTCTGTGTCCAGAAGCTGCTCCTCCGCTCCGATAGTGGTCTGTATCCCATAGTGGCCGGTATGCGTCAGCTTATCCATCGCGTTTTCAAAGTCAGGCATGTATATCTCATAGTCTCTCGGGATCGACGTCATCAGAATTTGATGGGTGGTCGGGTTGACCGCGACCACCATGTTTACGTCGCTCCTGCCCGGCTCATCGATCGTACCGTCAACATCGATTCCGGAAATGGTGAAGATGAACGGTTTGCGCGTGATATCCGAAACAGCATTCTCATTGTCCACTGAACTTCCGCTGAGGAAAGACAGTGTGCCAAGCGCATACGCAGTACCTACTCCGTAGAACACTATCAGCAGCATGGCAAGCATCGTTGCCAGGCGCTTGCCCCACTTCTTTATGCTCTTCTTTCTTGTCTGCAGGAGTATGACCAGACTGAGCAGCACCAGGATGCCCATCATCGCCAGCCACAGTCCGAACGGCAGCACGTTCATGAACGTCATGGACAGGGCAAACACAGCGAACGCGATCATGTATATCACTGTCAGGACGCGGTCAAACCCGGTCGCCTGCCAGCTGCCGCCTGTACGCTTCTTTTTGCCCTTTACATAATTGCTGCGGTATCTGTCATACGCCTCCTGCGAGGCCTTCTTTATTGCCTCGACCTCTTTAGGCGTATGGAACATCCCCTGTTCTTCCGGTTCTTCAACCGGAGCCCGCCGGCGTTCCTCTTTTTTCTTCGGAGCAGCCGAAACAGGAGCGCTCTCGCCGCTTGTATGCCTCAGCGCTTCGTACCGTCTGTACTCATCGTAAGCATCGAAAGTATCGCCGAGACCCTTTTTTGCCTTAGGCTTAGCGGGTTCCGGGGTTTTTTCAAGCTCATCGAATATGTCAAAATCATTATTGCTTTCCGGGATCTCTCTGTCGTAATCAAAATTCAGAAGATCGTCGAGATCCCAGTCGTTGTTTGCCATAAACAGTATTTCCTATCTCTTAGTCTCTATCAGTCCGTAAGCGTTACCCTTGCGCTTGTATACTACGCTGACATCATCTGTATCCATGTCGAGGAAAACAAAGAAATCGTGTCCGAGCATCTCCATCTGCAGAATGGCTTCTTCTGCTACCATAGGAGTGAGCTCGACCTGCTTTCTTCTGACGATAGTCATTTCCTCTTCGAAATCTTCATCTTCAGGCTCCGGAACGAATTCCAGCTTGAGAGCTTTGTTTTCCTTATATCTTGACTCAAGTTTGCCCTTGAGCTTGCTCATCTGGTATTCAAGCTTATCTGTGACCAGGTCTACAGCGTCATAAATGCTGTCATTGGCCATCTCAGCCCTGAGGACAGCCTGCTTGGCGTTGATCGTAGCCTCGAATTTCGGTGTCTCTCTGAGTTTTGAGACAACTATGTTGGCTGTTGTGTCCTCGTCAAAGTATTTGCCTATCTTGTCGAGTTTCTTCTCAATGTAGTTGCTGAGCTTCTCGCTCATTGGATAATTCTTTGATGAAATGTTGATCTTCATATCACTTATCCTCCTGATGTCATATTTTCCTAACTTATTGTACCACAAGATAGACAAAAAATGTGTGCTTCCTCTGTGAAGAAGCACACAATATGTTGATTTTTTTGTTCAGCGCCACAGTCCTGTGGCCTGACTGACGTTTTTACCAGAGCTTGTCAACAGCGTCAGCGATCTTCTTCCCCTCAACAGGGCCGAGCTTGCATCTGAGCTGTCTCTTGACTTCTCCCATAGGATTAATGAAATCCCTTGCTTTTCCCTCTTCTATGCGGGCGAGGAGAGCCTTCTTTGCCTCTGCGCTGATCTTTCCGTCATCAGAAATACCGGCAAGGATAAGCTGAAGCTCTTCCATTGGGATATTCATTGAAGGATCTTGCATTATACTCATTGTGTTTTCCCCCTTGGCTATTGTTAATGATTAGCACCGCAGCCACTCGACCTGGTCTTTGACCCCACACTTGCCTTGACCCGCTTTGCGGAGGACTTACTTCTAAGATACGCCATGATCACAGCCGCTTCCTGCGTGCTGCTTACGTGGGTCCCTTTGCCCGTATCTGGCCTGGACTTTCAACCACGAACATGGCTGCGAGCTATTCACAATTTTATGCGGATCAATGATATCCGCGAGCTGTTATTTCTTTCTGCTCTTCTTTACTTCGTCTGAAAGCACCTTTTCGAGTCTGTCTCTTGCCCTGGCATCGAGATTATCGAAAGCGTTGTCATCACCTGCGAAGAATGCTTCCAGGTTAGGAAGGCGGATGCCTGCCTTATAGTTCAGCTTGAACATTTCAACGCCAAGCGACTCCTTGATGTTTCTCATTTCCTGATTGGTCATTTGAACCTCCTCTGATAAAGGCAGCTGTCACTAAGGTCTGTATTCGCCTTTTGCGTCAAGTTCGCCCGATCCTTCCTCTCCGTCATCATAGACTTCTACCTGCTTGATCCGCATCTCATTGCCGCGAAGCAGCCATGTATTTCCGCTTCCGCAATGCGGGCAGGTCTTCCCGTATGTGATAGTAGAGTAAGTGATCTTGCAGTTATCGCACCAGGTCACAGCAGGGATCTCTTCACACTTGAGTTCCGACCCTTCGAACACCGGGTATTTCTTGGTGTACCAGTTCCAGTAATCATACAGATATGATGTAACTATCCCGGATACCTCGCCGAATTCGAGCGTGACCGATTTGATCCTGTTGACGTTGTTTTCCTCAGCGACTTTGCTGACCTCTTTAACTACATAATTTACAAGTCCAAGTTCGTGCATATAACTTCGGTCATCCTTTTATTTGCGTGCGATCTTATTCTTGACGATACCTGCGATCCTGGTCGGCATGTGTTTTCCGATTCCGACGAACTTCTTCTCTGCAGGTATCATGTTGGAGAACTGATCTCCGTTCGGGAGACGGAACAGGTGGATAGCGTCGAACTTGCACTGTACCGTGCACATTCCGCAGCCGATGCACTTGTTGGTGTCAACTACGCTGCGTCCGCACTTGAGGCATCTCTCAGCTTCCTTCTTGATCTGCTCCTCGCTGAACTGCTTGATCTCGTAATCCATTGTAAGCTTCTTGCTCTCGTCGATCTCTCTAATCTGACGCGCAGGCTTCTTGTAGCTTTCTGCAGGAAGTACGATATCGTCCTTGTTGAGCGGCTCGAAGTGACGTGTATTTCTGTGGATCATGAGGTGCTGTCCCTTGTTGACGAATCTGTGGAGCGATACAGCGCCTTCACGGCCCATAGCGAGTGCGTCTACTACAAACTTCTGTCCGCTTACGGAGTCGCCGCCTGCG
>JBGUME010000008.1:0-2188 GCA_045116695.1 Anaerovoracaceae bacterium
ATATCTCGCTTGAAGTGTCTCACTGTCAACAAGCACAAGATTTGCGCTCAATGTCTCGCTCTCAGCAAGTTCCGTCTGAAAAGCAGCCAAATCAGACTTGGCAGAATCTGTCAAGCCAGCTGTTGTAATCAGTTCAAAGCAAACCTCGTAATCATCCTCCAAGGCTGTAGCTATTTCGCTAATTTTTGCCTGCAACTTTTCATTAGCCGCCTCCTGCAATTTCGCAAGGTTTTTTATTTGAATCCAAGAAGATGTAACCTCGCGGAGAGGCTCTGCATCTACTGTATCTCCTTTGTAAAACTTGCCCTGAATAATATATATTGTCGACGACTGGTCATCAATATAAACGGCATCAATCTGCTTATCACCGGCTCCATCGGTAATGCAGGCTTTCGCCTCAAAGGTATCAAGGTTATGGATGTTACGGAGGTACCAAGCAACAAACCGCTGTCCATCGTTAGGATAGTTCTTCACATAGTATTCTTGCGCTATATCTTTCTTGATTTTCTCGTACATTGTGCTTCTCCTTACTCGATTACTCCGTCCGTATCGAAAATGTGATCCAGCTCATCGGTGTTAATTGCATGTGAAACCTTGTCCCGGATAGCTGTCCGATACATATCCAGTCGCTTGAATTGATCTCTTCCAGCTGCATCCTTGCTCATTCGGATTAACTGGATTCTTCCGACTCCCGGATTCTGCCTTGCATATTCTGCAAAACCCTTAGCCTTTCCAAGGTTATCCTTAAAGTCTGCGCTATGCGGCTCAAGGATATCAATCACATAGCCGAGGCGCTTATCTTCTCGTACAACGATAAAATCGGGATACGTCGGCTTGATTTCTCCGTCGATTTCATAAGGAATGCATAAAGCCCACGATGCTCTGGATGGATTACGAATCCAGCATACGAAATCCGGTCTTTTCTCTTCCTCGGCAATTAGATTAGATTCCCAACTGTTTAGCTTCAGTTTTGCTGTTCCAGTAGTATCACTGACGAACAGATGGTCTCTGTATTCCTTACCACCAACTTCGTGCGGAACCTGAATTGTCTCAGGGAGGCGGAAATTATGCTTGCTGACCACATCACCATCGGACACAATGCTGTCATACTCACGACGAATCTTCTCTGAATCGATAGTGGCAATATACCTGCGGTAATCGTCATTGAGTCCGTGGAAGCGGTTCTCCGCATAGGCATGAAGCCGGTTCATGCAATTCTCATCCGCCACAAAGAGGATGACGTCAACCTTAAAGGCTGTCAGGTCACTGAGATCGCCATATTTATTACCGTATGCCATACCGATACCCTCACGCCCCAGCTTGACATCTGCAATCTGGAACTGGCGCTCAATATCCGTATCTGTAGTTGTAAACATATCATGTACAGAATAGTTGTCCACAGTCTCACCGAAGGCATCAAAAATCTGCGTGGCCAGCTTGAACTGCTTCACCTGCTGTATAAGAGCATCGTACTTTCCCTTAATTCTCAAATCCTCCACATAGTCATGGATCATCTGAACGATCTCATCCTGCACTTCTCGGATCGCTTCTCGGTGTAACTTGGACATACTAAGCAGATGTGCCATTCTATACAGTGATTTTAGATAGTCGTTAATTCGGAGTGCCCTAACATTATATGAAAGAAGACCTGCATCATTTATAAATTTCATAACCGCTTCACGGTCAAACAGATCTTCCTCTTCGGAAGTTTCCGGCAGACCAGCCTGTGAGCTTGCCTCAACATTACTTCCTACTCCAGACGATGCTGTCGTGCCAAAATTCTGTGAAGATCCAGTGGAAGGCTGAGCAGGATCTGATATCTTAGGAGCTGGTTTCTGCTGATTTTGCCCAGTTGCTTCACCCTGCTGTGCCTGTTCTTCAGTGTTTTGTGGCTTTGCTGAAGGAAGCGTACCTCCACCCGGCTCTGTTGTTCCAGTAGTCGGCGGTTCGGATGCCGTTTGCCCTGCGAAAACATCAAAAATGGACAGCTGCCCCGGTGTTTGCTGTTCCTCTTTTTTCTTCTTAGGTCTGACGGTCAGCGTTTCGAACTTCTTTCCAGAGAGTGATTCCCCATAGATATCGGTCGGAATATCCCCGCCTTCTGTGCTCTGCAGAGCTTCTACAACATCTTTAACGGTATCTTCATTGAAGTACGGTAAATAGAGGTGCACGTCGTTTAAGACATCAT
>JBGUME010000009.1:0-2125 GCA_045116695.1 Anaerovoracaceae bacterium
CTACATTGTCGCCGAGATCATCCATGATCCTGGAGTACCTGCCGGTCCACCCCTGATCTTCTGTCTCTCCGGAATCTTCTCCTTCAGCAGCTTCGCCTTCAGCGTCTCCGCCCTCGGCATCTTCACCTTCAGCAGATTCCTGCTCCTCTTCTTCCTTTGGCAAAGCGTCCCACGCGCCTTTGATGATCGGATTATCGCTTTCCGATCCATCGATCTTTTCAAGATCTTTTTCCGTTGGGATCAGATCAACTACCTGGGTGTATGCCTTGACCAGCTTATCTGTCTCAGCGACCCTGTTGATCATGCTCTTCTGTCCCGCTGTGTAGACAGTCTCGTCTCTCACGATAAAAGCAGAGACCTCATCAGTGACGTCTATACTTCCATATTGTGCTATATATGTCTTCTCGAGCATGCCCCTCACAGAAGGGATGGCATAGACGACTATACAACACAGCGCGATCAGCCCTATATATAAGAGGATCGCGAATATCCACTTCCTTGTTAAAAGGCCTTTTCGATCAGTTTCCATAGTTCAAGCCGATTATACAACAAAAAAGGCCCCTGACACAATATATATTTGTGTCAGAGGCTTGATATGCCTACATTTTGTGTATTTTTGTCAGCAGGTTTCCTTACAGATACTTCTGCAGAATGACCTTCTGCTTTTTAGACAATTCCGGCTCGCTCCTGAGGTACGCCTCAAAGAGATCCGGACGTCTTTCCTTTGTAAGAGCCAGCGCCTGCTCCCAGCGCCAGAGGTCTATCTCTCCGTGATTGCCGGAGAGCAATATCTCAGGCACCTCTTCGCCGTCATATTCTCTCGGCTTCGAATAATGCGGATATTCCAGCAGGCCCGAGTAGATGGACTCGTCGTTCACCGACTCATCGCCCGCAAGCACGCCGTCAAGGAACCTCGCGACCGTGTCTATAAGGACCATCGCGGGCAGTTCGCCGCCGGTCAGCACATAGTCGCCTATGGAGACCTCTCTCGCGTTCAGTCTGTCGAGAGCGCGCTGATCAACGCCTTCGTAATGACCGCAAAGTATTGTGATCTCATCCTTTCCGGAAAGCTCTCTGGCCATGTCGCCCGACAGCATCTCTCCGCGCGGTGACATGTAGATGACATCCCCGCCGTATCCGCTGCCATTGAACGCGTCAAGAATAGGCTGGACCTGCATCACCATACCGGCACCCCCGCCGTAAGGCGTATCGTCGACACGGTTGTGCTTGTCAGTCGTGTAGTCGCGGATGTCCGTGACGTTCAGCTCGATTATTCCGTTGTCTATCGCTCTTCCCAGCATGCTCATGCGAAGCGGCGCAAACATTTCCGGGAAGATCGTGAGGATATTTATCTTCATTTCTTATACGTCTTATACGCGTTTTCAGCCCAGGAATCCAGGTATGAGTTCCACCTCAATGACTCCCGCCTCTTCATCGATGCTTCTGAGGAAGGCGTCGACCGCAGGTATGAGGACCTGCTTTCCGTCAGCTGTGCTGACATCGAGTATGCTCTGAGCCGTGTTCTGTATCACGTCTTTGAGCACGCCGATCTCCGCGCCGCCCTGCGCGACATCCACTACTCTGCAGCCTATGAGATCGCGCACATAGTGCTCTCCCTCCGGTAGTTCTTCCATGTCTTTTGCATAGATGCTGATGTCCATGCCCCTGATGTCTTCAGCGGCATTCCTGTCTTCGATGCCTTTGAGCCTCACGACAGGCTTGTCTTTCTGGTATCTGACCTTTTCTATGGCCCCGCTCACGCTTTTTTCCGCACGCTCAAGAAGGAGGACCTTGCCCTCCTTCAGATTGCCGGAATCCTGCGAGTACAGATTGACTCTGAATTCGCCTTTTATACCCACAGGGCTTCCGACCTTGCCTATCAGGACTTTCTCCTGAGATACGTCAGTCTTCTTCAACTATCTCCACCGACACTCTGAGATTCTGCTTGATCGCCGCAGCCTTTACCACGGTCCTGATCGCCTTTGCTATTCTACCCGACTTGCCTATTATCTTGCCGATATCTTCGTCGGCTACTTTAAGCTTGACTATTATGTCTCTTCCGTCAGTCTCTTCGGTGACAAGGACCTCGTCCGGCTTAGTGACCAGCGCTTTCGCGATTACTTCT
>JBGUME010000010.1:0-2101 GCA_045116695.1 Anaerovoracaceae bacterium
TTCCGAACCGTCCTTCTCTCGGCTGGCTGAGTTTGCCCGGGATACGGATCTGCTCCTGTACGATGCGCAGTATGCCAGCGAGATCTATCCGAAAAGGAGAGGCTACGGGCATTCAACAGCGGAAAAGGGGCTGGAGCTCATGCAAAAGAGCAATGCAAAACAGCTTCTGCTGATTCATCACGCACCGACCAGCACGGACAGCATGCTCCTTGAGCGTGAGAAGATGCTTTCGACCCCCAATGCATCCTTCGCCCGGGAAGGGCAGACGATTACTTTGTGAGATCATCATAAATCTAAGGAACCGCTGAATAAATCGGTCAATGCTCACACGAAAGGGCCTGTCGAGCAATTATCGAAGGAAACAGGCGTTGAGGCAGAGCATAAAGCCCCGAATTTGACCTTATGTTGTGGAAAACTTATGCGTTTTCCCGAAAAAAGGCACAATACGCCCCTACCAGGCAGCAACCAGGCTGCGGCCTCGGCTCGCTAAGGCGTAGAGATTAGCGCTGGCAAAGAGCGCATACAAGCGATTCTCATTCTTTGCCAAGCCACGGTAAGCTACCTTCTTGTAGCCGAACAGACATTTGACTGTGCGGAATGGGTGCTCTACCTTGCAGCGGACAGAAGACTTCGCGTGTTCGATCATGCGATCCCAGTCTAAAGAATTGTCTGACACTTTCTGTAGGCTGCTGGGGCGACGGTTAATGCGATAGTCGATGGATGAAAGATGCTCGTCTGAGACTACTTCCTCACGTTTGTCAATCCCAAGATATCCGGAATCGCCGTAAACGACCTCATCGTCTTCTCGGATAAGTTTGGCGGCAACACTCACATCATGGATATTGGCTGATGTGACCTCTATCGTATGCACAAGGCCGCTGAATGCATCGACTCCGATGTGGCACTTCATACCAAAGCGCCATTCGTTTCCCTTCTTCGTCTGACGCATCTCGGGATCTCGCTGCTTTTCTGCATTCTTGGTGGACGGTGAGGCGTTGATGATGGTTGCATCGACTACGGTGCCGCCCTTCAGCATGTGCCCGCTTTCAACCATTACACGGTTGATGGCCTCAAAGAACAGCTTACTGATCCCATGCTGCTCAAGCAGGCGGCGAAACTTCAAGAGAGTGGTTGAGTCCGGCGCATCCTCTTCCAGAAAGTTGATCCCCACGAACTTCCGCATCGCATAGCTGTCGTAGATTGCATCCTCTGTTCCTTCGTCGGACAGGTTAAACCATATCTGCAGCAGATACATCCGCAGCATCTTCTCGATCCCCTTGGGTGGACGACCGCGCTTCCCGCTGGGGTAAAATGGTACAATTACGCTGACCCATTCGTCCCACGGGATGATTTCATCCATGATTTCAAGGAACTCTTCCCGCTTCGTCTTCCGCTTCCGGCTGCTGTACTCAATGTCGCTGAATGTCTGCTGCTTCATCTTCAGCACCGCCTTTTTTCTTGTTGCCTTTATTCTACCATATCCGTCCCTATATGGATAGGCCGGATTAAATCAGTGTTTCCATAGAACTTCTCAAAAAACAGTGCGCACGAGTGGAAGTGTTGACCGTAGCTCAGGTCCTCAATTTTGAAGATGAGATAGAGCGATCAACCGATGTTGTTTGTGCGCAGGAAATAACAAAAAGTAAAAGCCTGAGTGATTTTAAGAGAGCTGTGAGCAAGATGAAGGCTGTTGAATTTCGAAGAACTTTGACGAGACACAAGCTGGACCTGTCGAAACTGTGGATGAAACAGCCACCGAGTGCTTTTCACTTTGTTACTCAGGATGCTGAGAGAATAAAAGCTGCACAGAAGTTTTGATCTGATTCCATCTTCTCATTTTACTTAGCTGCCAAAGTATGCTACAATACATCCATCGAATTGAGACGAAAGGAAGCGCTATTATTATGGCAAAAGATCGTATAGAGAGCAAATACATCACAGTTGCTCCAAATGTAGAAATCCACTATCTTGAAAAGGGTGAGGGCAACCCAATCGTGTTCATACCCGGCTTGACCTTTTCGGGAGAGATATTCAAAGCTCAGATCGAATTCTTCTCTGAGAAATACCGTGTCATTGCCATAGATCCCCGTGGTCAGGGGCT
>JBGUME010000011.1:0-6907 GCA_045116695.1 Anaerovoracaceae bacterium
GTTCTATGCCGAGCTCGGCAAACTTGTCTTCTGTTGCGTCTGCGAGCGCTCCGAGCTGCCTGTCGGAGGTTCCCGTGGCGATGACGAAGTAATCCGCGAACGAGGATTTCTCTGCGATGTCGATCATTACGATGTCTTTCGCTTTCTTACTGCTCAGCATTTCAGCTATCATTGTTGCGATTTCTTTGCTTTCCATCAATTATCTCCTTTTATCTTTTTCCAGACCCAATCCCTTGCTTCAATAGTGTCTTTATGTATATTTCTTTCTTTTGATTCGAGATACCATATCGTGAACTCAAGGATCTCAAAACATGCTCTGTCTATATCGGTCTCCGCCAGCTGCTGATAGTATTTAAGGTCGTTGTAAGTCCTGTTGTCTTCAACGGCATCGGCCACAAAGATCAGCTCCTCCAGCAGAGACATCCCGCTTCTTCCCGTGGTGTGATATCTCACGGCATTGAGGATATCCGTGTCATCTACGCCGAACTCGTTCTCAAGTATGGCAGCGGCCACCTTTGAATGGGCAAGCGCGTTATTGCCTAAAAGCTCTTCGGGAAGTCCGTATCTTCTTACATAGCTGTCCATGCGTTCCTGATCGAAATTTTTGGCTATGTCGTGATATCTGCCGGCGAATCCCGCTTTTTCGATATCCTCTCCCCATGTTTCGGCTAAACGGACTGCCATCTCCTCGACGCCCAGAGAATGCCTGTATCTGCTTTCCTTGAGGTTCTCTTTCATGAACCTCTCCAAAGCTTTTTTATCTGTACAGTTGATGCTCAATTATGTATTCCTCTACTTCAGGCAGGACCAGTCCGCTGATAGGTCTGCCTTCTCTGACATTGTCTCTGACTTTAGTCGATGAGGCGTCTACGGGATCCATATCCATCACAGTGATCTCTGCTCCGTAATCTTTGCGGAAAGATTCTATCTTCTTAAGGCCTTCTACATAGTCCGTATCCGGACGCAGAGCGGTTATAAGATGATAGTTTCTCAGGATCTCCGGGCCTTCAAACCATGTATCGACCTGAACTGCCGAATCGAAACCGAGAACGAAGCTCAGCTTTCCGTCGAGTATGCCGCTCCAGTGCTTAAGAGTCTCGATCGTATAAGACGGACCGCCCTTATTGAGCTCGTATCTCGACAGACAGAACGCCTTGTTATATTTCAGGACCCTTTCTATCATGACGCATCTGTCCTTGCCGTCAGTGGGCTTGCGATCCATCTTGAACGGAGACATGTATGCAGGCATAAATATCAGCTTGTCGATCGCGCATTCCTTCACGGCGCTTTCCGCAAGAGCGACATGTCCTATATGTATGGGGTCAAAACTGCCGCCATATATGGCATAGTGTCGTTTTTCCATTATTTCTCAATGAGCTCAATGCCAAGCTCTTCAAGCTGCCCTTCTCCCGCAGGAGCAGGTGCCTCGCATACAGGGCATTCCGCAGCCTGGTTCTTAGGGAACGCGATGACCTCTCTGATGCTCTTTTCTCCGAGGAGCAGCATGACAAGTCTGTCGAGTCCGTAAGCGAGTCCTGCGTGAGGAGGTGCTCCGTATTTGAAGGCTTCTATCAGGAATCCGAATTTCATCTGGCACTCTTCTTCTGTAAGACCGAGAACCTTGAACATGCGGGCCTGCAGATCCTTGTCATGTATTCTTACGCTTCCGCCGCCGAGCTCAACGCCGTTGAGAACGATGTCATACGCGTTTGCCTTGAGTCCGAGTATATCTGTATCAAGCTTATCCAGTTCATCGAGCTTAGGCTGCGTGAACGGATGATGCATCGCGCTGAGATTGCCGTCTTCATCCTTCTCGAACATCGGGAAATCGACTACCCAGAGGAAATTGTACTGGTTGTCATCGAGAAGACCCATTATGCCGGCGATCCTGCGTCTCAGAAATCCGAGTGAGTCGTATGTGACCTTTGGAGTATCGCTGACGATGAACACCATGTCGCCGCTCTTTGCTCCGAATCTGTCCATGATGGCCTTCATCTCATCATCGCTGAAAAACTTGCTGATCGAAGAAGTGATCTCAGAGCCTTCATACTTGATGGTTATAAGACCCTTAGCGCCGTAATGCTTCACTTCGCTGACGAGCTTATCTGTCTTTTTGCGCGAGAATTCTTCTGCTCCGCCCGGTACACAGATGCCTCTGATGTCTCCGCCTTCAGCAAGAGTCTTGGTAAACAGCTCAAAACCGCAGTTCTCAAAAAGATCGTTGAGCTTGACCAGTTCGATGTCGAATCTGGTATCAGGCTTGTCCGAGCCGTATCTCTCCATTGCCTCGTCATAAGAGAGTCTTGGGAACGGAGTCTCGATATCGATGCCCTTGACCTCCTTCATGACCCTCTTGAGGTAGCCTTCCTGTACTTCGATGACATCATCTACGCCCGCAAACGACATCTCGAGGTCGATCTGGGTGAATTCAGGCTGCCTGTCAGCTCTCAGGTCCTCGTCTCTGAAGCATTTGGCGATCTGTACATATCTGTCTGTGCCGCCAACCATCAGAAGCTGCTTGAACATCTGAGGCGACTGTGGGAGAGCATAAAAGTATCCGTTATGGACTCTGCTTGGCACGATATAGTCTCTGGCTCCTTCAGGAGTAGGTTTGATGAGAACAGGAGTCTCGACCTCAGTGAAACCCTGCTCATCGAAATAGTCGCGCGTGCACTTTACGATCTTGTGTCTGAAAGTCAGGTTTCTCTGCATCTTCTGCTTTCTGAGATCGAGATATCTGTATTTGAGCCTCAGCTCATCATTTACGTTGTCATCGTCTTTTATATAGATCGGAGGAGTCTCAGATGTCGAATAAACAGTCAGGTCGTCGGCAAATACTTCAATGTCTCCTGTAGGGATGTTGGAGTTTTTGGAACTTCTTTCTTTTACTACGCCCTTTATGCCGATGCAGTATTCACGGCTGAGGCTCTTTGCTTTTTCAAGCACTTCAGCAGGAACATCCTCGTTGAATGTGACCTGCGTAATGCCGGTCTTGTCCCTGATGTCTACGAAGACGAGGCTTCCGAGGCTCCTTGCCTTGGATACCCATCCGTTAAGTACGACATTTTTACCTTCGTCGGAGAGCCTGAGTTCGCCGCACATATGTGTTCTTTTATAAAGCATCTGCCAGTTCCTCCCTTCTAACCTTTGTCTGTTCAGATGTCGACATGTTTTTCAGTGTTATTTCGCCGCTGGCAACTTCATCATCGCCTATAACGGCTGTGTAATGAGCGCCGAGTTTGTTGGCATATTTCATCTGGCCTTTTAAATTGCGCTCTCTTGTGTCTATTTCTGCTCTTATGCCCTTGTTTCTGAGTTCATGGAGCAGTTTCACGGCATAAGTCCTTGCCTCATCGCCTATCCATGCGAGGAAAATCTGAGGACCTTTGTCTTCTCCGAAGTCGAAACCGCAGGCATCCATCAGCAGCAAGAGCCTTTCTTTGCCGAGCCCGAATCCGACTCCCGGCATGTCAGGACCGCCTATCTCTTCTATGAGGTGGTCGTATCTGCCGCCGCCGCAGACCGTGCCCTGAGCGCCGATCTTTGTCGTTATGAACTCGAAAGCAGTCTTTGTGTAGTAGTCAAGACCTCTGACGATCGACGGATCCACTGTGTATCTGATGTCCATCGCATCCAGATATGTCTTGAGCGCTTCGAAGTCCTGTCTGCACTCGTCGCACAGATAGTCAAGCATCTTAGGCGCATCCTTCACGGCTTCCTTATCTTCCGGCGATTTGCAGTCGAGTATCCTCATTGGATTCTTCTCAAACCTTGATTTGCATGTTTCACAAAGGCAGTCATACTTCGGTCTGAGAAAGTCCTGCAGAGCTTTCCGGTACACTGGTCTGCATTTCCTGCAGCCTACGCTCGAAATATGCAGTTCAATATCTTCAATGCCCATGCGCTCAAGGAAGTCGTTTCCGAGAGCAATGATCTCGGCGTCCGCCATCATCGAATGAGTCCCGAAGTTCTCTATTCCAAACTGGTGGAATTCTCTGAGCCTTCCGGCCTGAGGCTTCTCATATCTGTAGCACGGAGTGTCGTAGAAGAGCTTAGTAGGCTGTGTCTCCGCATAAAGATTGCTCTCGATGAAAGCTCTTACGGCAGAAGCTGTGCCTTCAGGTTTGAGAGAGATGCTGCGGCCTCCCATGTCCTCGAAGGTATACATCTCTTTCTGTACGATGTCTGTCGTGTCTCCCACTCCCCTGTTGAAGAGATCGGTCGACTCAAATAAAGGAGTCCTTATCTCTTTGAATCCGTATTCCCTGCATATCTCAGCCCATTCTTTTTCTATGAACTGCCATTTATACGCGTCCTGAGGCAGCATGTCTTTTGTGCCTTTAGGTGCTTTGATTGCCATTATCGCTGTCCTTTCCTGAGATCATCTGTAATACTCGTCCTTGCGGGCCAGCATCTCATCAAACCTCTCTCTGTATATTTTGTAATTGCTCACATTGGCGATGCGCTCGAGCCTGTCTTCATCAGGATGGTATACCTTTCCGACGGCTCCGGCACCAAGTCCTATTATCGTCTGTTTGTCCTCCATTATTCTGATATTGTAAATGGAGTGCTTTCCGGGCCTGCACCAGCCGACGTTTTCAAGAGCGCCTATCTGATGCTTCTGCCTGTATATGTAATACGGTCTGAATCCCGCTTCTGTAAGCATGACTCGTGATATGTCGAGCATGTCTGAAACGGTTGCCGCGTTTTTTCTGTAGTATACGGGATCGTTTTCTTTGAGTCTGGATCCCTTCTTCACGGACAGCGTATGTATAGTGATATTGTCCGCTCCAAGATCGATGATCTCCGAAAGCGTGTCTGTGAAATCATTCTCATCTTCTTCAGGAAGTCCCGCTATGATATCCGCGTTGATGACATCGAATCCGGTCTCTTTAGCGAGCCTGTAGCCTTTTCTGATGTCATCGGCAGTATGGTCGCGGCCTATCAGCTGCAGCGTCCTGTCCTTCATGGACTGAGGATTTATGCTTATTCGCGATACACCGAGTTTTTTAAGCGTATCGAGTTTTTCTTTTGTAATAGTATCAGGTCTCCCTGCTTCAACAGTGAACTCGAGAGCTGCGGGATCGATCCCGAATGATCCGGATACTCCGTTTATCAGCCTTTCGAGCTGCGGCGCCGTGAGAGTCGTTGGAGTGCCTCCGCCTATATATATGCTTTCAAGGACCGTGCCGTGCTCTGCTGCAAGATTTCCCATATATGAGATCTCTTTAAGCAGATTTTCAAGGTAGACAGCGTGTTCCGAAGCAGGAGCCACGTTTGAAGCAAAGCTGCAGTAAGCGCATCTTGTCGGACAGAACGGGATGCCTATGTACAATGATGCCTTATCCCAGGGAATGCCGCTGACATTAGCCAGCTGGTAAGCGGCTATATCCGCTATAAGTGATGCTTTGGCGTCAGTCATGAGATATTTATCCTTCATGACGCGTTCCATTTCCTTTACGGATCTTTCTTCACATATCGCCAGAGCAGGCTTAAGAGGCCTGACTCCCGTAAGTGTTCCCCATGGAGGGCTGATGCCCGTCAGATCTGAAAGCAATCCGTAGAATTCCCTCTTGATCTCTTCCCTGTCTGCCGTACCTTTCTCATTCACAAGATAGCTGTCAGAAGAAGGAAGATATCTTATCGGATTTCCGCTGTACGGGATCGTCTCAAAATCGTCGTCAGTCAGGAATGCTCTGGCAAGCTCCATGAAATGATAATCATCATCTACGTTGTTGATATAGAATCTATACAAACGGATTCGCCCTCTTTTCGTAGCCTATCGTGGTAGGTTCGCCATGCCCCGGATATACGATCGTGTCATCCGGAAGCGTATAAAGCTTTTCTTTTATAGATCGTACAAGTGTATCCCAGTCACCGGTCGGAAGATCGGTCCTGCCTACACTCAGTCTGAACAGAGTGTCACCTGTGAAGACTTCCCTGTCAGTAGCGAAACAAATGCCGCCTGCTGTATGTCCCGGAGTCTCGATCACGCGCAGATCAGTCTCTCCGAGAGTGATGACATCACCTTCTTTGAGAAGATATCCCGGTTCCGGACATCTGTGTAAGTCCCAGGCCAGCAATTTGAATTCTTTCTCCGGACCTGCGAATTTGACAGATGTGTACTCCTCAAGATATTGCTCAGCTGCCAGAAAGTGATCATGATGGCCGTGCGTAAGCAGCATGTACTTGAGGTAAGCATTGTTCTGAATGTCCATCCTTACCTCAAAGTCGAAATACCCCGGGTCTATGATAGCCTTGAAGCCCGTTGCTTCATCGGTAATCAGATATGTATTCTCCCCGTATAGCCCTTGCGGGTAGCATTTTACATCCAGACTCATATGATCGCTCCGTTTATAATAAATAGTTATCGTTAAATATGTTTTTATCTAGGTCTGTAGACCTTGATGACTCCCTCTACCTGTCTTAGACCCGTCAAAAGCCTCGTTATCTGATGCATGTCTGTGATCTCAACGGTCAGGAGAGTATTTGTCGTTCCGGGTTCTCCCGGTGTCAGGTTGAGTCCTACGACTTCAAGCTCGTAGTCGTCACACACCTTGGATATATCCTTGAAAAGTCCTTTGCGTTCTTCCGATACCACCTGTATGTCCGCAAAGTACTTCCTGTTTTCGTTTGGGCTGTCCCAGAAGACTTCTATCAGTCTTCCGCGGTCTTCTTCTCGTAAGTTCTTGATATTGACGCAGTCCATCCTGTGAACTGTGATGCCTTTTCCCTTTGAAATATACCCGATGATAGGATCTCCAGGCACAGGATTGCAGCAGGTAGCCCGTCTGATCAGCAGGTTGTCTGTACCCTTGACGATGATCCCTGAATCAGAACCTGAAGAATTCCTGCTTACAGGTTTTTTCTTAATCTCAGGTATCTCCTGCTCTTCTGTTTTCTGCTT
>JBGUME010000012.1:0-4106 GCA_045116695.1 Anaerovoracaceae bacterium
CCACTATATGTTGCTGATACTTTGAATAAGCCTTCCGCACCATGTTGTTCATACAAATGAACCCAGCGCCTCAATTGTGCTTGTGGCATCTCGTATTTCCTTGACAACGTTTCAAATCCACCATTCGTTCCTGATAGGTACTCTTTGACTACGCTAAGTCTAAACTCATCTGAATACTTCCTTTTTCTTGACATAACAAAACCCCTTTCGTCAGATTCTGTCTAACAAAAGGGGTTCACTTCAGATCCCCGGGCTCTTATTATGCCTCTAATCGTTTAACAAAGCAGCGTCTGCGCTTGTGAGGTTCGATCTCAAACATCTTCCACTGATGATGAACGTTCGTGTTGTACTCAAGCTGTGGTCCGGTCTCCGCGTGGCGGATACCGTTTTTATTACAGCCTGCAAACAGGTGCTCCATGATGACGCCATTGAGTCCGGTCTTCTGATGCTCCGGTCTTACAGCAATAAGAAGAAGATCAAGAGTATCCTTCTTCTGCATCAGAGCCTTCAGGAGGCCGACCCATCCGAAAGGCATCAGATGCCCTCCGCACTTTTTCATGGCCTCCGCAGTTGAAGGCGCACCCACTCCGAAGCCCTGAAGCTCGTCATTGTCGTCTACTATCAGGCAGACAAAGTCGGGATCGACCAGAGGCAGGAACTTGTTGGTATACTTTTTGATCTGTCTCTCGTTCAGCTCCACGACTCCGTAAAGATGCGAATACGCGATGTTGACGAGTTCGAATACCTGCTTTATATACGGCTTGTATTCTGTTTTATGTTTCACCTGCACCTTATGGAAGCCTGTCCTCCTGAGCATGGCGTCTGATATCCTTTTGAGTCTCAGGTAATTCGGGTCTTCCCAGCCGTTAAGCGGTATAAGATGCTCTATCCAGTCTGTATCCTTCTTGTATCCGAGCTCAGTCAGATGATCGATATAGTACGGATCGTTGTAGTAAGTGTAGAACATGCTGCGCTTGTCGAAGCCATCGACCAGCATGCCCTCTCTGTCCAGATCGCAGAATCCGAGTGGGCCGTGAACTTCATCCATGCCCTTCTCTTTTGCCCAGTTCTCCACCTTGTCAAAGAGAGCCCTGGATACGGACCTGTCGTCTATGAAATCCACCTGCGTAAAGCGCATTCGCTTTGTGCCCCACTTCTCGTTTGAGGCATGGCTTAAAATGGCGCCGATACGCCCCACGACTTCACCGTCCTTGTATGCCAGCCAGGACTTTGCTTCACAGTACTCGAATGCCGGGTTCTTCTTCTCATCCCAGTCATCCACGTCATCTCCGAAGAAGGCCGGAACAAAGTTCTCATGGTCTTGATAAAGGCGGTTCGGATAATCCACAAAGACCTTGCGCTCCGCCTTTGTCTTTACTTCTTTGATTATTACTTCACTCACTATATGGTTTCCTGTCTATTTTTTCTTTTTGGTCATTGTAATGTGGATAGGCAGGCCGCCTGCTGTATAAGGCTGGACCGAACCGATGATGAACGGTCTTGCGTATGCAAGATACTCATCACTGACGTATGTTCCGTCCTTGATGATCCAGTTGAGCGGCACCTTGCGCTCCACATTGGCGATATCGTGGATGTCGAACATGTCGTATGTCTCAACGTATGGCTCTCTGGATTCCACCTGAATGGTGACCATC
This sequence comes from Anaerovoracaceae bacterium, assembly GCA_045116695.1. Lineage (GTDB taxonomy): Bacteria > Bacillota > Clostridia > Peptostreptococcales > Anaerovoracaceae > Crickella. The sequence continues at coordinate 1,656 of JBGUME010000012.1, forward strand.
ATGCCTGTCTTGCCCTCAAAGGCCGCCTTGGCCGCGAGGAATCCGACGTTATACGCCTCATCAGAGTCGGAACGCGAAGCCAGATGCGCAGCGCATCTCTGGAGCGATGAGAACTCGATATAGCGTGACTTGAGGCCAGTCTCGTTATATACCCTGCTCGCGAGATAAGCCGCTGTGCCCGCCAGCTGCTTGTGTCCGAATGCGTCAACGTGATCATTGACGACTCCAAGCTCGCATACGAACTTGCCGTCAGGTGTCTTGAGTCCTTCAGAGACAGCGACTACGACAGACTTTTTGTGCTTTGCAAGGTCTTTGATCCTGTTGATAAAGTCATCGATATCGAATGGGACCTCAGGCAGATAGATCAGGTCAGGACCCGAGCAGTCGACGTCTTTCGACATCGCAGCGGCGGCTGTCAGCCAGCCCGCGTGGCGTCCCATGATCTCGACGATGCAAATGGTCGGCTTGGAAACGCCGTAGCTTTCATTGTCCCTGATGATCTCCTTCATAGAAGTCGCAATGTACTTGGCTGCCGAGCCATAGCCCGGGCAGTGGTCGGTCATAGGCAGATCGTTGTCTATTGTCTTAGGTATGCCCATGAACTTCTGCTTTTTCTGATGCGCGAGCGCGTAATCAGCAAGCTGCTTTATGGTGTCCATCGAGTCATTTCCTCCATTGTACAGGAAGAACTCAATGTTCCTTTTGTCCAGAATGTCAAAGATCTTCTCGTAAAGCTTCTCATTTCCCTCTGCAGGCGGCAGCTTATAGCGGCATGTGCCCAGGAATGAGGATGGGGTCCTCTTCAGCAGAGAAAGATCCTGTGACTTTGTGATGTAATCCTCGATGTCTACGATGTCCTCGTTCAGCAGACCTTCGATACCGTAGTGCATTCCGTATATCCTTCTGATCCCTTCTTTCCAGCTGGCTTTGATGACGCCGGCAAGGCTTGAGTTGATAACGGCGGTAGGTCCACCGGACTGTCCGATTATTACGTTGCCTTTCATCTCTTTTTCCCTTCTTTTCTCAGTTCAAAAATCCTTTCTATTTTATTCTAACTTGCTTTTTCAGTCAATGCCGGATGCCTTGTTTTTTGAGTTTTTCAAAGTTTTCAGCCTTTACTTGCACACATTATGCCCTCTCTTATGTGTTATAATAGCTTCATCAAAGGTTATGATCCTCATCGAAAAGAACGGGAGACACAGATATGAGAAAGACCAAGATAGTATGCACGATGGGACCAAGGGAATCCGATGACGCGATCCTGGCCGAACTCGTGAAAGAAATGGACGTCGCGAGATTCAATTTCTCGCATGGCACGTACGAGAGCCACAAAGAGATGCTCGAGCGCGTAAGAAAGTTTGCAAAGGAAGCCGGAAGGCCGGTCGCGATGCTCCTTGACACCAAAGGGCCGGAGATCCGTACCGGACTGCTGAAGGAGCATAAGCCTGTCAGACTCACAAAAGGCAGCGAAGTCGTCATTTCCCACTACGACGATCCTGCAGATGAGGGCGATGAAGATCATGTCTATGTGACGTATGAAAACATGGCGGACGACCTCTCCACAGGTGATACTATCCTGATCGATGACGGAGCGATAGAACTGAAAGTGGAGGCTGTCGAAGGCAAGGATCTCAGATGCCGCATAATTACGGGAGGTATCCTCTCCGAGCGCAAAGGTGTCAACCTTCCGGGGATCAAGGTAGGACTCCCTGACCTCACGGCTAAGGACTATGAGGACATCGCTTTCGGACTGGAAAACGACTATGACTATATAGCCGCTTCATTCGTAAGGAACGCCGGCACCATCAACAAGATACGCAAGCTTGCGGAGGATCGCGGCTCAAAGATAAAGATAATCGCCAAGATCGAGTCGAAGGAAGGCATAGATAATCTGGAAGAGATAATCGATGCTGCCGACGGCGTCATGGTAGCCAGAGGCGACCTCGGAGTCGAAGTCGAAGCCCGGATGATACCGCAGCTCCAGCGCGAGATGATCGCGGCCTGCAATGAGCGAGGCAAGATCGTAATAACGGCAACCCAGATGCTTGACTCCATGATGCGCAACCCTCGTCCTACAAGAGCCGAGGTCACCGACGTTGCAAATGCCGTATATGACGGTTCTGACGCTGTGATGCTTTCAGGCGAGACCGCGAGCGGAGAATATCCGGTGGAGGCTCTGAAGATGATGGTATCCATCACCGAGTACACGGAGCAGTTCACGGATAACGACCTCAAGCTCAAGCTTTCCGAGGATTCATCAGTATCCAACACGACCTGCACCGCTGCTGTAACAGCAGCAAAAAAACTGAAGGCAAAAGCCATCATCGCCCCTACGACATCAGGTTCGACCGTGCTGCAGGTATCCAAGTGCAGACCGACATCGGACGTCTACGCGTTCTCTCCTGACCCTAAGGTAGTAAGGCAGATGATGCTTCTCTGGGGAGTCAGGCC
>JBGUME010000013.1:0-3665 GCA_045116695.1 Anaerovoracaceae bacterium
GACTGCTCGCCGTGTGTGGCCAGGCAGTGGAGGGTATAGTCATCGACACGGATACCGCCCGTGCATTCGTATCTCGAGTTGTCATCCGCGCTCCCGGATTCAAGAGCCGAGGCGGCGGCGATGAGCTTGAAAGTGGATCCCGGTTCGTATATATCGCTTACGGCGTTTATCTTCCACTTACCGCTGAGATAATCCGTCTTCTCTGCGTCAGTCATGGCCTCGAACTCCTTCAGAGCTTCCGGATCCGAAGGCTGAGAAGCGTTGTTAGGGTCATATTCCGGAGTTGTCGCCATAGCCAGTATGTTTCCTGTCTTAGGCTCCATCACTATGCAGGTTATGGCATCGGCGCCGGTCTTCTCCATGCCGGTCTCAAGAGCGTCCTCAACAAAGTGCTGGATCACCGAATCGATAGTGGTAACTATACTGTACCCGTCCTGCGGCTTATAGTATCTTTTCTTTCCGTTTGAAAGAGTATTTCCGTTGTTGTCTGTGACTCTTACCGCTCTTCCCTTTATGCCGGCAAGCCGCGAGTTGTATTCATACTCAAGGCCGGAACGTCCGACGTTTTCCGAATTTACGCCTCCGAGCACCTGTGCCGCGAACGCGCCGTTCGGATAATATCTGGCAGCCTTCGTCTTTATGACAACGTTGCTGCCGAATAACTTCTGGGCTTTTTCCACCTGTTCTCTGGTCAGGCCGCCGGCAACGAGTACAAGGTTCTCCTCACCTTCAAGAAGAGCCTGTATCTCTGCGGCATCCTTTCCGGTCACATTGGAAAGGCTGAGTATCGCCTTGGCTTTGTCATCGTTGCTTATGCTTTCATCCTTATAGATGTACTGGGTATACGCGTAGAGCTCATATTCGGTCACGGATTCCGCCAGAGTGTTCATGCGCGAATCGTAAATGGTTCCGCGTACAGGATCGATCTCCGTGTCGACCTTCTGCATCTCAGCTGCCATTATCTTGAGCTCATCGGACTTGTATATCTGCCAGTATCCCATGCGGAGCATCAGCACCGCCATCAAAAGCAGCATAAAGCCAAAGCCCGCAGCAAGTCTGTTGCGGTTTTTGGAAGTTATCGCCTTTGGATCGTCCTCAAGCACTCTTCTTCTTATTTTTTCTCTCTTCTTGTCGCTTCTTTTTCCTGTATCCATACTTCCTCATTTAAGCACAGTCATACGGATATAGTGTACCACATATTGTGCTGAAATATAAGGGTAAATACTGTATTTAGTCGCCTTAGTTCTAATAAAAATGCCACCGAGCCGTGACCGGTCAGTGGCACCTTATAACGCGTGCCCTAATCAATTATATGCTTCGCTTATTATTACCGAAGCCAGATTGCCTGCCTCCTCCTGTGCAGAACCCAGCACCACGGTGTTGTCAGCTGACGGATAGACCATGCCGTACTTTTCTGTAGCGACCTGCTCTATCTTTGTGACCTTTGTCTCCTCGGTTATCTGGCTGCTCAGGGAGTCTATCTCTGCCTGAAGATATTCGTTCTGCATCTGCAGCACGTTGTTCTCATGCTGTATGATCGCCGCATAAGACCTCATGCCAACGAGTACGAATATGCCTATTATTATTACGGCCACCAGTCTGACCGCGCTTCTTCTGTCCGCCTTTATTCTGGCTGCTCTGATCCGCTCTGCTCTGCTTTCCATTGTTCCCTGTGTCCTGTAAGTGTGTTCTGTCCTATAGCTTTTCGAGAACTCTCAGCTTTGCGCTCCTGGCTCTCGGGTTCGTTTCGGTCTCTTCTTCAGAAGGAACGATTGGTTTTTTTGTGACCCTCTTTACATCGGCAACCTTGCCGCATACGCATACCGGAAGTTCCTTTGGGCAAGTGCACGGATCGAGTCTCCTCTCGAACTCCGTCTTTACGATCCTGTCCTCCAGCGAGTGGAATGTGATGACCGCTATCCTGCCGCCGCTTTCGAGCAGGTCGGGGAGCTTTTCTATCGCGTCCCTCAGATGCCCCAGTTCATCGTTTACTTCTATGCGTATGGCCTGAAAGGTCCTCTTTGCAGGGTGTGGTCCGGTACGTCTGGCCTTTGCGGGTATCGCCGCCTTTATCACTTCAGTCAGCCTTCCGGTCGACTCTATCGGCGAATCCATCCTTTCCCTGACTATGAATTCCGCTATCCTGGATGCCCAGCGTTCTTCTCCGTAGTCTCTGATGATCCTTGTGAGTTCATCCCGGGAGTATCCGTTTACTATGTCGTAAGCGGTGAGCCTGTCGGTATCGTCCATCCTCATGTCGAGAGGCGCATCCTGCATGTACGAGAAGCCTCTTTCCGGATTGTCCAGCTGGTAAGAGCTGACTCCCAGATCGAGGAGTATGCCCTGTACCCTTTTGCCGGCGGCTGCGGCTATCGCTTCGACATCGCTGTAATTAGCGTGTACGAATCTCTTTTCGCATCCGTATCCGGCGAGCCTTTGCTCAGCCGCGGCCAGAGCCTCGCGGTCTCTGTCCACCGCTATCAGCATCCCGTCCTCCGCGAGTCTCCGGCAGATCCCTTCGGAATGTCCGCCGCCTCCCACGGTCCCGTCGACGTATATGCCGTCCGGTTTTATATCCAGGGCGTCCATCACTTCGTTAAACAGTACGGGTACGTGTTCGAATTCCATGATGTCCCCTTAGATGCCGTACTCTCTGAGCTTGTCGGTGAACTTCTTGTCCTTCATCTTCTTGGCGATATCGAAGTCCGCCTTTGCCTCAGCGCTCCAGATCTCGACCTTGTCCATGGCTCCGGTAGTGATCAGGTCTTTTGTGATACGCGCGTACTCTCTGAGGTTCTGCGGTATCTTGATCCTTCCCTGGCCATCGAGTTCGCAAAGTTCTGAGTTTCCGAAGAAGTCTCTGATGAACTCACGGAAGTCTGCATCCGACTGGGGGAGCGCTGAGATCTTCGCAGCCATCTCCTCGAAGTCCTCCATCGTGTAGATGTAGAGACATTCGTCGAATCCTTTGGTGAGCATGCACCTGCCGCCAAGCTGATCCCTGAATCTGGCAGGGACTGCCATGCGGTTTTTATCATCTATTTTGTTCTGATAAGTGCCTAGAAACATTTCGTTGGAATTTCAAGCTTTGCAGCCTCTTTTCAGTCGATTTTCCTAATTTTGTTAAATCGATTTTACCCCACTTTTCCCCACCATTCAAACAATTTCCCTTATTTTTTGTTATGTTTTCCCCACTTTTTTGTGTAAAGTTGCCTTTACAAATGAAAAATCTGCGAAAAATAAAAAACAGGCACAATATGTAGTGTCTGCTTTACATTTTTGTACAATATATAGGTAAAGATTTCTTTACATTTTTTATGCTTGTGTCTGCCTCTTCAGGATGCCACAAGATATGGAAACGGGTCCCTCAGGGCCCGCATTCACACACTTGTTATATAACCAGTCCGCCGTTCACGGCTATCACCTGGCCGGTGATGAACGACGCGTCGTCTGAAGCCAGGAAGAGCATCGCCTTTGCCACCTCCGAGGGATCTCCCGTCCTGCAAAGCGGTGTCTCATCCTTTATCGCCTCCACAGCCGACTCATCGACTGAAGCATTCATCTCTGTGTCTATCATTCCCGGCGATACGCAGTTGACCCTTATCCCGGAAGGCCCGGCCTCCTTTGCCAGCGCCTTTGTGAGCCCTATAACGCCCGCCTTGGCG
>JBGUME010000014.1:0-3712 GCA_045116695.1 Anaerovoracaceae bacterium
GTAAGGATGATCGGCGCATCGTATAACATTGCAAGAGGGCCGCCCGACAGCCCGTCAGGAAAGTTCTTTGCGTATGCCAGTACTACGGTATCCGGTTCATCAAAGAACTCATCTGCTACTGCCGTTGAGGTCTCATGCCTCGAAGCTCCTGCTATCCTATCAATGCTGTCCTCGCTATACCCGAGATCAATGAGGTCTGACTCTATTTTAGGAGCTACGGCTCCCGTCCCGCCTATCAGATAGAACTGTTCAGTGTCCAGCCCTCTGATATAGTTTTTCTGAACATCTGTAAGGGTGCTTCCTACCAGAAGGATCGGCATTCTCGCTGCTGATGCCGACAGGCTGTCTGCATAGCCGTTGCCTGTACACACCAGAATCTCCTCATCAGTGACCTCTGCTGCCCTAAGGATCTCAAGGTTCGTCTCATATCTGTTCTTTCCGCCAAGTCTTACAGGATTTATTCCGCTTTGTCTTAAATTACTTTCAAAAGAGGAACTTACCGCTCCCGTTCCTCCGAGCAGGTATACCGTGCCTCCGTCCTCAAGGTTTTCCCTGATGTAATTTGCTATTTGGTTTTCCTCAGTTGGTCTTGATCTTACAAGAAGGATAGGGGCATTCTTTACACAAGCAAGATAACCGCCTGACAGCGCATCCGGGTAGTTTCTGCCATCGGCTACGATTATGCTGTCGAACTTCTCCCCCGTCTCTTCCATCATCTTGTCCGCCACCGCAATCGCAGTTTCATATCTGCTGATCCCGCAGATCCTTTCATCTGATTCATCAGGCAAGGCTCTTTGATAATCGCAGGTTTCACAGTATCCATCTTCATCGTAATCATGAGGAAACTGTTCCTCATCAAATGTACATTCTTCGCTTTCAATCATCATTCCACAGTCTTCGCACCAGATCTCTCTTTCTGCCGTGCCTGTTACGCTGTGGTACTCGTCATCTACAGAGGTCCAATCAGCGTCGTCATCCCAGATAAGCATCTCCTCCTTATTATCGGAATCATGTAGGCATGTGTTTTGATGGCCGCAGAGCTCGCAGTATCCATCTTCATCGTAATCATGGCGTATTTCTTCTTCTCCATTAAATACATATGATAGATTGCTATCTATCATCATTCCACAGTCCTCGCACCAGGTCTCTTTCTCTCCCGTACCTGTTACTTTGTGGTATTTGTTGCCTGCAGGGGTGCAAGTCGCTTCGCCTTCTTCCCAGTAATATTCATCATACGTATTCTCATGGGGGCATGTGTTTTGATGGCCGCAGGTTTCGCAGTATCCATATTCATCGTAATCATGGAAAAACTTTTTTCCATCAGCTTCAATTTCATAGCTGTCTACCACCATTTCGCAGTCCTCGCACCAGACCTCTACTTCTCCCGTGCCTGTTACTCTGTGGTATTCGTTGTCTACTTGTTCACAGTCCGCGTCATCGTCCCAGATATATATCTCATCCGTAAAATGCGTATCATCATGTTCACTCGCAGCGAAAGCGGCCATAGGCATGAAAGAAAGCATCATGGCGAAAGCCAGCGTTAGTACTAAAAGCTTATTTTTCATATACTGATTCCCTTCTTAATTGTGTTTAGCAACTTATACTATAGTGCAGCGTTAAAGGACGACTTTGCCTTCGAGGACAGCCTTAAGGCGTTCACCGTATGGGCTTTTTCCATAGCGCTTTATACTCCTGAGCAGCATCTCTTCATCGATCCAACCCATGTGATAAGCTATCTCCTCAGGTGATGATATAGTCATACCCTGATACTGCTCTATCATGCTGACAAAGTCCGTGGCTTTCTGCAGGCTGTCGAATGTACCGGCGTCCATCCAGGTGTAGCCGCGTCCGAGAAGCTGCGCGTTCAGTCTTCCCTGCTGCAGATACATATCGTTGAGAGTGGTGATCTCGAGTTCGCCGCGCGCGGACGGTGTGACATCATCTGCCATATCGCTCACGCCCTTAGGATAGAAGTACAGACCGACGATCGCGTAGTTGCTCTTTGGCTGCTTAGGTTTCTCTTCGACCGAAATGACCTTGACTGACCGGTCACTGTCATTGCCCTTTTCAAATTCCATGATGCCAAAGCGCTTTGGATCCTGAACATAATAGCCAAAGATGGTCGCCTTGCCGTTCACTGCGTCCTCGCGGGCCTCCATGAGCTTGTGGTTCAATCCATTGCCGTAGAATATGTTGTCTCCAAGCACCATTGCGCAGGCGTCATCTCCTATAAACTCACGGCCTATGGTGAATGCCTGAGCGAGTCCTTCAGGTTTCGCCTGCACGGCATATGAAAGCTTGATCCCAAATTTGCTGCCATCACCCAGAAGTTCCTCTATTCTCGGTGTGTCCTCCGGTGTGCTGATGATCAATATATCTCTTATGTTAGCCAGCATGAGGGTCGATAAAGGATAAAAGATCATTGGTTTGTCATAAACAGGCAGCAGCTGTTTTGACGTTACTAGTGTAAGCGGATACAGCCTTGTACCGGCTCCTCCTGCGAGTATGATTCCTTTCATTAATACCTCCCGAAATTGCTTCCCGAAAGCGGATCATGAGTTATTCCGTTATTATCATTTTAACATAAGTGAAACAGGCGAACCACCTGTAATAAGTCCATAAAATGTGCGATCAATGGCCGGCTGATTTGTTCTTGCTTATCCTAAATATATTCATTATTTACTTTTCGAATAAGCACATGGCGTATCTTTTTTATCAAAATTTTTAATATTTATTTGCTTCTGATATGAAAATATAATGGTGTGCTAATAGAAGAATAACCAAAAAAGGAGGTTGGAACCGTGGAAACAAGATTACTATTAGCACCAGACACAAAGGCGAAGGTTTCTCTGATTATCGTATTATTTCTGTCAGGCTGAAGAATGATCTCCTTGAGCAGATCGAGAAACAAGGTCATCAATCTGCTTCTTGATGCGGCGGCCCGCATTACAGAAATACAGGAATAGCAAGGAAAGGTATGAGCGGCAGCATTCATGCCGGTTATCTGATGGATAAACTAAATAAAAAATGCAGCCGCCCGGCAGGCCAAAGCCCCCGGGACAGGCTGCATTTCTTTTGAAGGATCCTTTAATAGTTCTCTGCATTCAGCTCAAAGTATGCCTGCGGATGAGCGCAAACCGGGCACATCTGCGGTGCCTTGGTTCCCACGACGATGTGTCCGCAGTTGCGGCATTCCCACACCTTGACTTCGCTTTTCTCAAAGACCTCCTGCGCCTCTACGTTGTGCAGCAGCGCGCGGTAACGCTCTTCGTGATGCTTCTCAATGGCCGCCACCATGCGGAACTTTGCTGCCAGCGCTTTGAAGCCTTCCTCTTCTGCTGTCTTTGCGAAGCCCTCATACATGTCTGTCCATTCGTAGTTCTCGCCCTCAGCTGCAGCAAGCAGGTTCTCGTCTGTAGTACCGATTCCCTCCAGTTCCTTGAACCACATCTTTGCGTGTTCTTTCTCGTTGTCTGCTGTCTTCTGGAAGAGTGCCGCGATCTGCTCAAAACCTTCCTTCTTTGCCTTGGACGCGAAATATGTGTACTTGTTGCGCGCCTGGGACTCGCCGGCGAATGCCTCCATAAGGTTCTTTTCTGTCTGTGTTCCTTCGTATTTGTTTGCCATGACATTTCCTCCTTATCTCTGTCTTGGACCCTTGATTATTGTATTTATTATATCCATACGCGGCGGACGTTCTCAACTAAAAACT
>JBGUME010000015.1:0-11637 GCA_045116695.1 Anaerovoracaceae bacterium
AGCGACGGCCTTTCGGGTTCGATCGCCGGCGGAGCAGAGCAGCTCTTCGGAAAGCGCAAGAGCAGAGGATATGACGCGCTGCTTTCAAGAATAACAACGATCTGCGCCGTGGTATATATCGTTGTATCACTGGCTATCGTAGCAATTTTCAATTAACATGCTTAAAATCATCACTCTGGTCTGCGCTCTGGCGGGTCTTCTGAGTGCTGTTTCGCTTGAATCATGGCTCAGGAGCCGCATAGTCAGAAACGAAACATCAGCAGACACCTACGCGGAAGTCAAAAGCAGATACTCAGAATTCTGGTCGATACAATATGTGCCCCTGGTAATAATGCTGGCGCTCATAAGCGCAGCACTGTTTTTCTTTGTCGGGCACCTCAACGCCGCTGTCTTTTTTGGGGGAGCGGTCCTTTGCTTTGTATCGGTATTTGCCGGTTCTGTTACCGTTGCGACCGGCAGCATTGCTCCTTCTTCTATCGCGGTGACCGGTGACATCAGGAACGCTCTTAAGACTTCATTCAGATCAGGGGCAGTCATGGGTCTGTTTGTCACATCGATAGCTCTGGTGGGACTCGGTGTGCTGTTTTTCTTTCTCGATACAGAACATCTGGTAAGCCTGATCGCGAGTTTCGCGCTCGGCGCATCAGTCGTATCTTTCTGTCTCGGGATATCGGGGACCGCTTTTTCAGGAGCTTACTCACTTACCGTAAAAAGCGATGACTTCACCGATTATTCCGGCATGTTCATCGGAAGCGGAGCGGATCATGTAGAAACATATATCCTGAGCGCATGTTCGGCAGCCCTTCTTGCGGAAGTGGGTGTTGATACATCGGGCGTCATGTCGACATTTACCGCCACATCCGCTGCAAGATTTCCGCTGATCGTATTTGCTGCAGGTATCATCGCTTCTATTATTGGTATCATGACCTACAGAGGCTATGTAGTAAAAAACCCTGCCGCAGGACTTACAGCCGGCAACTATGTTGCTGCAGGTGTAATAATCGCGATATCCGCTTACTTCAGCAACAGGATCCTTCAGTCGTACATTTACACTATCTGTGTAGGAGTAGGCATAGTGGCTGCTATAGCTTCAGCTGAGGCTGCTAAAGCGTATTCTGCCGACGGTATAGTGTTCAGACGCTATCTGCCTGATGTCAAAAAGACAGGCGTGAGCCAATCCATGATATACAGCCTTTCGATAGGAATGATCTCCGTTATCATCCCGGCCGTCCTTACAACTACTGCGATGGTCATTGCTTATAAATTTGCAGGTTTTTACGGGATCGCTCTTGCCGCCATTGGTATCAATGCCATGGCAGCAGTGAATTGCGCTGTCAGAGGTTTTTCCATCAATACTGCAAGCGCATCTGATATAGCATCGATCACTGATCCTGACGCAGAAAGCCCTAATCCTGCTGACGTTCTTCTTACAGCTTCAGCAAGAACAGACGCGGTAGGAAAGACATTCTCATCGACAGCAAGTTATGTGACACTTGTCGCGATGTTCACTGCTCTTTCTGTAGTAGCGAACAATATGTCTACAAACCTGCTCAGCACCTCTGTCTATACGGGCATGATGATCGGAGCTGTTGTCGTATTCATCTGCGCAGGGCTCATCATAAGGTCTATAAGGCTTACGAGCCAGGTGCTCAGAGGAAGACTTAGCGACAGTGATGACCCTGAGAAGCGAATAACAGCCCTCAGAGGACTGTTTCCTATATATGCAATCTCATTGCTCGTTCCGCTGGTTCCGGGCGTTCTCGGAGGTGTTAACGGCCTCATAGCATTTGCGTGCTCAGCGTCAATCACAGGGATGTGTGTCATCTTCGCATTCAATAATTCGGGACGATTTTATGACAGAACGGCTACTGAGACTCTCGGCACAGTCATAAAGCTGATGGTAGCGGTCACACTCGTATTTGCACCTCTCTTTATCGATTTCGGAGGCCTCTTTTAAATAACGGCGGCAGAGCCTGGCTTAACTAAGCAGGCAAGCGGTGGCTCTGCAAAAGAGACACCGCTTTTTATATAACAACATACAGAAACCTATGAAAAACAACAGATACCGCATATTTGTCATAAATCCGGGATCGACATCGACAAAGATGGCTTTGTTTGAAGACAATATCAAGATCCTGGAAACATCCGTGACGCATGACGCAGAAGTATTGAATCAGTTTTCGACTCCGAACGACCAGTTCGGATACAGGATGGGAGTCATCAGGGAGTTCGTCGATAAGAACGACATCGAGCTGGATAACATAGACGCTTTTGTCGGAAGAGGCGGAGGATGCTACCCGGTACCGAGCGGCACTTTCGAGGTGAACGAACTCCTGCTGAACGATATAAGGAACAACGTTGGCCGCACCATACATCCGTCCATACTCGGAGTGCAGCTGGCATATGAACTCCAGCAGGAGTACGGTGGAAGACTCTTCATGGTCGATCCCATATGCGTGGACGAATACACCGACGTTGCAAGAGTGACGGGTGTCAGGGAGATAGAGAGACGCACTGAATCCCATGCTCTGAATCTCAGAGGCACGGCGATGAAACACTGCAAGATCCACGGAATGGATTACAAAAAGTCGAAGCTGGTGGTAGCGCACATAGACGGCGGCATAACAATAGCCGCTCATGACTGCGGCAGGCAGGTCGACTGCAATCAGGGAGCCGGCGGAGAAGGGCCGTTCACTGCGACACGCACCGGTTCGCTCCCGCTCATGGAAGTGCTCGATTACTTCCGTGATCATACATACGAAGAGATGCGCCATCTCTGTACGGGCACAGGCGGATTCGTATCGCACTTCGGAACGTCAGACGCGGATGAAGTCTACGCAAGAGTGCTCAACGGCGATGAAGAAGCCAGGCTGGTATGGGAGGCTCTCGGATACAACATAGTCAAATACATCGGTTCCATGGCGACAGTATTGAAAGGCGATCTGGACGGTATACTGATCACCGGGAGATACACGCGATTTAGAAAGCTGCTTGATTACATCAGGCAGCATACGGAATGGATAGCACCGATATTCATATATGAGAACGAAGTAGAACAGGAAGCCATGTGCGCCGGGGCTCTGAGAGTCCTGAGAGGCGAAGAGACGCCTAAGGTGTACACGGGCAAGGATATGGTTAAACGCAAAGGAGGATCAGAAAATGCTTGACAGGCTTGAAAAAGTCCGCGAAGAAGGATTCCAGCGCATAGCCGAAGCTGCCGACAGGGATGCTCTGGAAGCAGTCCGTAAGGAGCTCACCGGCAAGAAGAGCGCGCTTCAGGAAGTCCTTAAGAGTCTCGGCGGGCTGGAACCCGAAATGAGAAAATCAGTCGGAATGAAGGCTAACGAGGTCAAGAACATGTTTGCTGAGAAGCTGCAGGCAAGGGCAGAGGAGCTTATCGCCAGCGCTTCAGCAGTCGAGGGAGAGATCGACCTCACACTGCCGGGGATCGAAGTAAGCGAAGGTGCGCTTCACCCAATCACGCAGATGTGCTACGACCTGAATGACGCTTTCAGATCACTTGGATTTGAGATCTACAGTGAGGATGATATCTCTAGCGAGAAATTTGCGTTTGACAATCTGAACTTTGCGGCCGACCACCCGGCCAGAGCCTCAATGGACACATACTGGCTTGAGGGTACGGAGAACAAGCGCGGCAACGAAAGACTGTGCCTCCGTCCGCACCTTACAGGCGGTTCGGTAAGATATCTTCTGGAGCACGGAGCTCCTGCAAGATTCGTATATCCTGGCAGAGTTTACAGAAACGAGACAACAGACGCCCGTCACGAGAGAGCGTTCTTCCAGTATGAGGCTCTTATCGTTGATAAGGACATCTCGTTCAGCTCAGGCCGCGTCATGATAGAGACCATACTTGAGAAGGTATTCGGACGCAAGGTCAACGTAAGAATGAGAGAGGGATTCTTCCCGTTCACAGAGCCTGGTTACGAGATCGATATGGAATGCCTGCTGTGCGGCGGCAAGGGCTGCAAGGCCTGCAATCATGCCGGCTGGATAGAGGTAATGCCGGGCGGAGTCATCCATCCTAACGTCCTGAGAGCAGCTAACCTGGATCCGGATACTTGGACCGGGTTCTATACCAACATCGGTCTCGACAGGCTGGTCATGATGCGTTACGGAGTCGATGACGTAAGGCTGTTCCACAGCGCGGATCTGAGATTCCTCAAACAGTTCAGGTAGGAAAGGAGGCAAGCTATGTATATTTCGATGAAATTCATCAGCAGATATGTCGATCTGCCAAAAGATCTTACATACGATCAGATAGCCTATGACCTCACCATGAGAACTGTTGAGGTCGAAGACGTCATAAAGACAGCCGACAAGTTCCATGACATCGTAGTTGGCGAGATAAAAGAAGTAAGACCGCATCCAAACGCAGACGCGCTCAAGATCTGCATGACAGATGTAGGCGAAGACGAGATAAAGCAGATCGTCTGTGGTGGATCTAACCTCACGGCAGGTCACAAAGTTTGTGTTTCCAAGCCGGGTGCCGAGGTAGTCTGGCATGGAGAAGGCGAGCCTGTTCTTATCAAGGAAAGCAAGCTCAGAGGCGAAAAATCCTATGGAATGATCTGTTCTCCACTCGAAGTTTACCTTGGAGATATTATTGTCCCTAAGGATGAAAGAGAGATTGTAGACTTCACAGAGCTCGGGATCGAGTGCGAAGTAGGTCAGTCCGTTGCCGAAGTTATGGGCATGGACGATGTTATACTGGAAGTGGACAACAAGTCTTTGTCCAACAGGCCGGATCTCTGGGGACATTACGGCATAGCAAGAGAACTGGCGGCTATCTATAAGTTGCCATTAAAGGAGCTCAGCGCAGAACTGCCTGAGGGACTTCCTGAATACCCGGTAACGATCGAAGAGCCTGAAAGATGCAACAGGTTCACAGCTACAAAGATCGACAACGTTTATGTAAAGGAATCGCCGGCGTGGATGAAGACACTCATCACCAACGCGGGAATGAGGCCTATCAACGCTCTTGTCGACATCACAAACTTTGTTCTTCTTGCGGTCGGTGCTCCTCAGCACGCTTATGACAGCACACATGTGGACGGAGACGCCATTGTCGTAAGGCTGGCAAAAGATGGAGAGAAGTTGCTTCTCCTTGATGAGAAAGATCTTGAGCTCACACATGATCACCTCGTGATATGCGATACCAAAAAGCCGCTGAATCTGGCAGGCATCAAGGGCGGCAAGGATGATTCAGTACTTGATGAAACTACTTCCGTTATTCTGGAATGCGCGGTATTCACGGCGCCTGGCATCAGACGTACTACTGCTTATTTCAACGAGAAGACCGATTCAGCTCTAAGGTATGAGAAGGGTATCGATACTCAGAGAGCGGATCTTGGAGTTTCGATGGCTCTCTCCCTGTTCAAGGAGATATATCCTGACTGCGTCTTCTCGGCATTTACTGACAATTATCCTGTAAAGACAGAGAACGCGGTGATCGATATCACTCAGGACTTCCTTGACAGAAGGCTGGGAGAAGTACTGCCGCAGGCTGAGATCGAAGATATCCTCAAGAGACTCGGCTACGAAGTCAGCTTTGACGGCGAGACATATCACTGCGTAGTTCCTACATGGAGATCGACCGGTGATGTTTCGATACACGATGATATCCTGGGCGATATCGCAAGGCTGATCGGATATGAGTATTTCAAGAAGCAGCCGCTTCCGGTCAAATTCGATCACTGTGTAAATCAGGTAGAGAAAGATCTTGCACGCAGACTGAGAGAATACCTCGCGTTCAGATGCGGCATGAACGAGATCTTCACATACCCATGGATAGATGAGAAGTTCATCCATGCCGCGGGTATTGATACAGATAAGTCGATCAGACTGGCTACACCGCCGGCACCTGAACTCGGAATGCTGAGGTCGTCGCTTATCCCGGGAATGCTCGAATCCATAGACAAGAACAGCAGATACTTTGAAGAGTTCACACTCTTTGAAGCTGCGCAGGTATTCGAAAAGGGAGAATACAGACCTTCTACAGAAGAGGAGGTGCTTCCTGTACATCACAACCTGCTTACTGGAGTCTTTGCAGGCAAGGATGCAAAGGAACTTTTCTTTAAGGTCAAGGGAGTCATCGAGGGAATGGGCGGCTACTGCCACTTTGAGCCTTTTACTTTCAAGCAGAAAGAAAAACCTTCATGGGCTGACGAGAAAGTCTGGTTAAATGTCATGGAAGGCGGCAGGATAGCCGGCTCCATCGGACTCATTTCTGTACAGGCGCTCAATGAGTCAGGTATCAAGATGATGAGCGCTGCAGCGTTCGAGCTCGATACAGATGTGATAAAGCCTTATCCATCCAGGACAAATGAGTTCAGGCATCTGCCGCAGTACCCGCTCGTTGAGCAGGATCTCTCGCTGCTCGTTGATGAGTCAGTTACATGGGGCGATATCAGAGAGGCCATCAAGTACATGGTCAAGGACCTGAAGTTCGTTGAAGAATACCGCGGAAAGCAGATCCCTGCAGGAAAGAAATCGATTATGCTGAGCCTCAAGATAGGAAATGATGACTCGACAATGACTTCGAAACAGATCGAAAAGAAAATGAACGGCATCATAAAGGTGCTGGGTAATAAATGCGGAGCGCAGCTGCGCTAAAAAATGGCTAAGTACGAACACACTGTGACAACTGAAGAATCAGGACTGACCATCAATCAGATCTTAAGGAAGAACTACAAGTTCTCCTCAAGGTTCAGAACAAAGATGAAGTATCAGTCACTGGTAGATCTGAACGGAACACCGACTCCGGGCTATATAAAGCCCGGGGTCGGTGATGTCATTGGTGTGCGTTTGCCGGAGGAATCCAGCGATTTCGCGCCGGAGGACATTCCTTTGGACGTAGTTTATGAGGATGACGACATAATAATAGTCAACAAGCAGGCAGGCATCATTGTCCATCCTACAAAGGGGCATCCTGAGCATACGATCGCCAACGCCGTGATGAAATACATGGAAGACACGGATCAGTCCTTCAAGGTTAGGTTCGCGAACCGGATCGACATGGACACCACAGGCATGATCATCGTATGCAAAAACGCCAACGCTCAGAACGAACTTTCATCTCAGATGAGACGGAATACGGTCGTAAAAAGGTACTATGCGCTTGTTGAGGGGAATATTGCTGAGGACCATTTTACCGTCGAGTTACCTGTCGGAAGACCGGACTCGGTATCCATACGCAGGACAGTCATGTATGAGGGCGGAAAGGACGCATTCAGCGAGTTCAATGTTCTTGGCCGCTATCCTTCGAAACGCTACGGCAACCATACACTCGTAGAAGTGATACTTCATACCGGAAGGACACATCAGATAAGAGTACATCTTTCACATATAGGCCATCCTATAGCCGGAGACGAACTCTACGAAGGGGGAACATTCCTGATAAAGCGTCAGGCTCTGCATGCTTATTACATCGAGTTCGATCATCCGATGACAAAAGAACGTGTACACTTCAAGACAGATATACCGGAGGATATGAAGAAAGCGATAGAAGAACTGAAAAACAGCGCCGTATAAGCGCTGTTTTGTGTCTGTGTAAATGCTGATAAATGCTTACAGGAGCTTGCTGGAAAGCAGGCTCCAGTGGTCATAAGCCTTTGTACGGACGAGATGGATCTCTTTATCAGAACGTGTGATATCGATCCTGAGCACTCCTCCGAATTCATGGGTGCGCCCGTCGAATGACAGAAGGATCGTTCCGCCTTCGCATCTTCCTGTGCCGGCGATGGTGATCGTCTCGGTCGAAGGAAGGATAAGGCTGGATTTGAAGCATCTGTAGGCATTAGTGCTCATGGGCGCGATAGGGGTCAGCTGCAGCACATCAAGATCCGGCGAAACGAGAGATCCGCCCAGTGAGTAGTTGTAGGCTGTTGAACCTACAGGGGTGGAGATGATTATTCCGTCCCCTGAGAAGTCCTGGATCTTGGTATTGTCGATGGAGATCTCATAGTGCGAAGCATGCGAGTAAGGACCTCTGACGACTATCTCGTTGAGTCCTGTACGCATGAATTCGCCTCTGCGTGTTACTATCCTTGCCTGTACAGGACTTATATTCTGCAGCTGATAATCACCTTTTGTGATGTACTCGAGAGTCTCTCTGAGATTTGACGGAAGAGCTTCCTGGAAAAAGCCCAGATGACCGGTATTGATGCCGATAATAGGGGCTTTAGGAAAGCCGCACTTATGCACGAAACTCAGGAATGTGCCGTCACCTCCGATGCAGGCCAGCAGATCGACGTCCTCGGAATACTCGTCGGCTATCTCAAAGCCGAATTCCTTAAGAAGAGGAATGAATCTGTCATAAGCTTCTCTCGACTTATCTTTCAGATTGCAGAACACGTATATCTTCATTTTGTTAACTCCGTATGTTATAATATTTCGTCAGAAATTCTGATGATATTTTAACACACTTACAGGAGAAATAGTATTCGTTTTGATATGGACAAGGTAAGATTCTACAACGCACTCGATATAGATTCAGCGGATGAGTTCAAATACTATGAGAATCTCGCAGCGCTTCTTGAGGAGGACGAATTCATTGAAGAAAATCTTATAAAGGATCTGCTTAAAAACATCGACATGGAGATGCTGGCAGAGCAAATGGGTTCGTATTTCGATGGATTTCTTGATCACCTGCCGGATAATGAAACGGATCTTTACATAATGGTCGAGTCCATAGGAAGGGCGTTTGATGGACTTATTTTCGAAGACATGAATGACGCCGACATCTCTGACCTTGCAGAAGAGATAGTCAAATTCCGCAAATGGTACGTACACGACCTGAACGCGTTCAACAAGCTGAACGGAGAGGAATCAAATGTCAGGGACGCGAGATACGAAATAGCCGCAGCCAGGCTTCTGGGCGAGAATGCCGATTACGACTTCAGACTCGCACTTGACTATGATCTGGACGGATTCAACGTAAGGGTAGCGGACATGCTTGGGGCAGAGATCGCAAAGGAGATCGATGAATAACAGGGAATCGATCGAGAAAAGAGAATACGAGATACTTTCTCCGCTTGCATGCAAGGCTGCTGAGTCCAAGGGCAGGGTCTATGATGAAGAGAAGTGCGAATACAGGACCGACTTCCAGAGAGACAGAGACCGTATAGTACATTCCAAGGCTTTCAGAAGACTGATACACAAGACTCAGGTATTTCTTGCACCGGAAGGCGATCACTACAGGACACGTCTGACACATACTCTCGAAGTATCGCAGATATCACGTACCGCAGCAAGGATACTCGCCTATAACGAAGACCTGACAGAAGCCATAGCCCTGGGGCATGACCTAGGACATACACCGTTCGGACATGTGGGCGAAAAAGTCCTCAACAACATCCATCCGGGCGGCTTTGTCCACAATGTGCAGAGTCTAAGAACAGTTGATGTCATAGAAGACACACCTAAGCGCAGAGGCCTCAACCTGACTTATGAGGTAAGAAACGGCATCCTGAACCACAGAGGCCCTGTCAAGCCGGTCACGCTTGAGGGGCAGATCGTGAAGATCTGCGACAGGATAGCTTATGTCAATCACGACATTGACGATGCCATCAGGAGCGGCGTGATTACTTTTGAAGATCTTCCGGAGCGTGAGATCGAGATAATAGGCTCGACACATTCGGAACGCATCAACAATCTCATAGTCGATCTGTGCAGTAACAGCGAGGGAAAGGATTCCATATCACTTTCACCGGTGTTCGCGGATTCACTCGACAGACTGAGAACGTTCTTGTTCAAAAATGTTTACAATTCGCAGGATGTAAGGGGAGTATCCGATCTGGATAAAGTAGAACGCATAATAAGCTCGCTTTACAGGTATTACCTTGAGCATTCAGATGAGATACCCGGCATCTACAAGAAGATAGAAGAGGAAGAGGGCACGGAGATCGCCGTAAAGGATCTTATATCCGGCATGACAGACCGCTACGCTCTCAACCTTTATGACAAATTATTCGTTCCGCAGGGCTGGAGGCAGTTGTGATCCATGGCTTATGACAACTTCACGGATGAGCTGAAGGCACAGCTCAACATAGTTGATATAATAGGGCGCGAGGTCACTCTCAAGAAGTCGGGGTCAAATTACATGGGTCTTTGCCCGTTCCATAATGAAAAGACTCCGTCTTTCAGCGTGAATGAGGGCAAGCAGTTCTACCACTGCTTTGGCTGCGGAAAGTCCGGAGATGTCATAGGTTTCGTGCAGGAATACTACAAACTGCCATTTATGGAGGCTGTAGAAAAGCTCGCGGCTGAAAACGGCATTAAGCTTCCCGAGAGAAGAAGCAGCGGACCGAAGATCGATTACGACAAGTATCACGGCATAAATGCCAAGGCCGCCAGATTCTTCTACAATAATCTCGGCACCAAGGGCAACAAGGGACTGGCGTATCTTAAAAAACGCGGGCTCAGCAAGGAAACGATAACAGCATTCGGACTGGGATATGCTCCTGCAAGCGGGACAGCTTTGGTGGACCATCTCAGAAGCGAAGGCGTTTCCGATGAGGACATGCTTAAGCTTGGACTCGCAAACAGCGGAAAGAACGGTCTCTACGACAAGTTCCGCGACAGGGTGATGTTCCCGATAATCAGCACTCAGGACAAAGTCATAGGCTTTGGCGGAAGGGCGATAGCGGATATCAAGCCAAAATATCTGAATTCTCCCGAAAGTGAGATATTTCTGAAGAAAAACAATCTCTTCGGGCTGAATCTCACAAGGAAGGACATCGACAGAGAAGGCCGGGCCATCATAGTCGAAGGCTATATGGACATGATCTCGCTGTACCAGAACGGCGTCAAGAACGTTGCAGCTTCACTTGGAACGGCCCTTACTATAAATCAGGCCAGACTTCTGTGCCGTTATTCAAAGAACATCGTTCTTTCTTATGACTCCGATTCTGCCGGTATTAACGCGGCGCTCAGGGGCATAGATGTGATAATAGATGCAGGCGGCAAACCGCGCGTCATGCATGTCACGGACGGCAAGGATCCTGATGATTTTATCAGGGCGCATGGGAAAGAAGCTTTCATCAAGCTGGTCGATAATGCAATGCCGGCGACAGACTATAAACTGACGCTTGCAAAACGCGGTTTCGATCTCGGAAACGACAGGGACATACTCGATTACATAGAAAAAGTCGTTCCTATTCTAAGGGAACTTGGACCTGTAGAGCTTGATATATACGTTCGCAAACTTTCCGCGGAGTTCGGTATATCCGAAAGCGCCATTATGATGGCAGTGCAAGCTAGTGGCAATAATAATAGATCAGTAAACTCAGGCCCGACAAGCATCGGATCTGAAAGAGCGGTCAGAGATTCGCTCAGAAGAAAGCAGGATAAAGGTTATTACGACAGATTCGAGATGGCATTCGCGATACTCGCGATGCATGATCCGAGTTACATAAAGCGCTTCAGAGAGGACCGCATCGTCTTTGGCAGTGCGCTTGCGAATAAGATAGTGCTCGTAGAAGAGTCCCTGTGCCAGGACGGACTGAGCGGGGGCCGCGGGATAGACAAAAGAAAGATATTCGAAGCGCTTGACCCTGACGAGGAAGCCGAATTCTCAAAGCAGCTTGAATCAATACAGACAGGACCCGATGATGAGGC
>JBGUME010000016.1:0-2310 GCA_045116695.1 Anaerovoracaceae bacterium
CGGAGCGCTTGATGGAATAACAATGTATCATATGCCTCCATTTGAAATGACGGAAGAAGATTATCAGGTGATGACAGAGGCAATCAAATCCGCAAGCAATCATGAATTCGGGATCTCGGATCCTTTGTTCATTCAGCTATCTAAGGAGAACAGAGCGATTTCCATTTCCGATGAGCTGCAGCACTATATTATTGACAACCGGGACGATCTGAATGCAGAGAATCTATATGAATATGCAGCAGGGCTGATCCGATCATCGGATAACAGAGAATGTGTAAAATATGGATTGTTAATAATAGAACTATTAGTGATCACTGACGAAGAAGTCAAGGACATCATAAGGATGTTGGCTCTTAGCGATGAGTTTACCCTCTTTTGTATTAATATCATGCATACGTGGAGTGGCGGAAACAATGACATCTTTGAAACTGCAAGGAAAGTTCACGGATGGGGAAGGATCCATGCACTTGAGCTTTTGAGGCCTTTAATGCCAAGAACTGAAGAAATCAGGGAATGGATGTTAAAAGAAGGCATTAATAATAACATTGCACCGTTCTACTCCGCTTTGACCTGCTGGAGGAATGCTAACATCGGAAGTATTTTATATGTAGATCCTACGTATGAAGACTTATATTACATAGGAAAGATACTGGACGCGATGTTAGATGAGAGCGCTGTCCCCGGAATATCGACATTAGATAAAAGAATAGACATCTTATTAAAATATCTTGAAAAAATACAAAAGTTTGCCTTATGCGCCGAAGATTATGAAGTCATTGAACATATATACCGGTATGGAGAAACTGTGAATGCTGCGGAAGTCAGTCGATCTGCGAAAAACATACTCGATTCAGATCGTGCAAAACCGGTGCTGCCGGATTTTGCGAGATAGAGAAGATGACGTAGCTCACGAATTTATCAGAGTTTCAGGATCACAGCTGAGCAATGCAGAGACTGACGACTTCTTATTTGCATAGGATGCGCTACGCCGTTCAAACCGCTGAATTTTCAGCGGTTTTTACTTATTTCCTGTAGAAGCTGCCATAGCCGAGCGGATCGCCATGGACAGCACCATTCCTACTACGACCTGTCCGATGTTCCATGGAAGACCGACGATGGCCAAAGCAAAGCTTCCGTACATCACAGTCTCGGCGGCAAGGTATCCTGCGCACATGAGTATCCCTCCGGCCGCCATTGCTGTTAGCTTAATGAGTCTGTCGCTCAAATGACTTAATTTATCGCTCCGGGCAGTCCTCTCGAGGATCAGTCCCATGACAAAGGCCATCAAGGACTTGATGACAAGTGTCCAGGGCGCCCAGAAAGCGAATCCGCCGAGAACGTCAGCCATAGCCGATCCGAGCCCCGCGGCAACAGCGCCGCGCTTCTTTCCAAGCATCAGGACCCCGAGGAATATCATCGCATCCCCCAGATGAACATAACCCTGAGTCATTGGAACGGGGATCCTGAACAGAACCGTTCCGAGCAGGACAAGGCATATCATAAGTGCCGTGTATACAAGACCGGCAGTCTTGCTGTCAGGAGATACATTGTTCATGTTCCGCCTCTTTCCCAAATGTAAACGATAGATTTGCCCCTTTTTCTGATTAGTATTATAATAACTGCAAATTGTAATCAGAAAAATATACATTTTTTCGCAATTTATACAGCACAATTTGCGGGAACAGAGGAACTATTAACATGATTTCATTGGAATTCGATAACAATTCTTCCAAAAGTCTGTATGTACAGCTTTATGAATATCTCAGAAATGAGATATCAGAGGGCAGGATCAGTCCCGGTGAGAGGCTCCCATCTCTTCGCAATCTGGCGGCTGACCTCGGGATAAGTGTGACGACGGTGAAGATCGCGTATGATCAGCTCATGGTCGAAGGATATGTCACCAGCAGGCCGCAGTCGGGTTTCTATGCAGCGCAGGGGGCCGGCGGAAGCACGGATCCGGCTGCAAACTCTTCCGGATCTGATGATCCTTGGGATCCCGGAACTGAATCACTGGAAGAGACGGAGAAAGGCAGCCGGGATGCCAAGCCGGCTAAAGAGGCTGCCGGACAGTCAGCTCTGGCGAAGTCGCTGAGCTGCGATCCGGAGTCTTTTGATTTTGTCAAATGGAAGAAGTGCATGGCCGGAGTTCTCAACGAGACGCCGGAGCTACTTTTGACAGAAGCGGACAGACAGGGCGAGCCCGAACTCAGGAAAGAGATAGCGGCTTATGTATATAAGTCAAGAGGTGTCATCTGCACTCAGGAGCAGGTCGTGATCAGCGCGGGTACCCAGCAGCTGGTCAGCCATCTT
>JBGUME010000017.1:0-4633 GCA_045116695.1 Anaerovoracaceae bacterium
ACTCTGGGCGACAAGGTGGACGTCGTCAAGGCGACCACCAAGCTCAAGACCCACCCTGTGTGCCTGTCCAGCGGAGAAGGAATCACCTTCGAGATGGAGAAGTATTTCACGGCGGTCAATCCTGACCTCGGCATGAAGGCAAAACGCATACTGGAGCTCAACGTGGATCACGACGCGTTCCTGGCTCTCGACAGAGCAAGGATAGATGATCCGGAGAGAGCAAAGAAGATGTGCGAGGTCCTGCTGAATCAGGCACTTATGATTGCCGGGCTGCCGGTCCAGGATCCGAGCGGTTATACCGACATAGTCTGCTCGTTATTCTGACAAATAGAGAGCGGTTTTATAGCCCTGGCGGGCCCGCTCTCGCTAACATTCGCACGCAGCGGTACTAAGCTCTGTCTGCGCTGGCGCTTGCCAATCGCTAAGTGCCGGCGTGCTCGAGTTACCCGCTCAGGGTTATAAAACCGCTCACACAAATGGGTACAACTAATGGATGAAAAGAGAGACACTAAAATACTAACTGTAGCCGGCAAGGGCGGCGTGGGAAAGACCTCGATATCCTCCGCGATGGTAAGGATACTCTCCGAGGAATATCCTGATTCGAGGATACTCGCGATCGACGCTGACCCTGCTATCGGTCTCACGACGGCTCTGGGAGTCGAGCCTACAGATACGCTGGACGGCATCCGCAAAAAGATAGTCGGAAGCGTTGAAGAGGGCCGCCCTAAGGAAGCCATCGAGATGCTCAACGAAGCGAGGTTCCGCATCTTCGACACAATGCTCGAAGAGCAGAAGTTCAGTTTCCTGGCCATCGGAAGACCTGAGGCCGCCGGATGCTACTGCAAGGTGAACGCCTACCTGAAAGAGGTCATCAGCCTGCTGGCTAACGACTTCGACTACGTCATAATCGACGGCGAAGCGGGTATCGAGCAGATCAACAGAAGAGTCATGGAAAAAGTCACGCATCTCTTCCTGATCACCGACCCGAGCCGTAAGGGATGCAAGGTGGTGGACACCATCAAGGAAGTTGCCGATGAGCTCGTCATGTACGATAAGTGTGGAGTCATCGTCAACAGAGTTAAAGAGGAACAGATTCCTCTGATCAAGATCGAATCGGCAGAGGTGCTGGCTTACATCCCTGATGACAGGACCCACGCCGAGAACGATATAATGGGCGTCAGCGTTTTCGATCTTCCGGAGGATTCTCCGGTAATGGTGGGTACACGCGAAGCGCTCCGCAAAATGCAACTGATATAACCAGATATATAAGTTGAGAGGGAGGTTACAACATTGAAAGACTTGAAGCATTTGATCTACTTCGAGGGCCTTCTGGACAACGCTGACAACGAACTGGTAGAACAGGCGAAAAAGGACGGCAAGCTCATCATGGGCTATACATGCTATCACATTCCTGAGGTTCTGCTGAACGTTGACAACTGCGTATCGGTCAGACTCCGTGCACCGAGAACGGGATCGATCGACATATCTACCTATTATATGTCGAACTACGTGTGCGAATACGCCCGTGCTCTGCTTGAGAGAGCTATCGAAGGCGGATTCCAGTTCCTGGACGGACTCGCAGGTGTGGATGCATGCTCGATGATGAACAGATTCTATGAGCACTTCAGCATCCTTAAGTGCAACACCAAGGAAAACTTCTTCGTTACACACCTGGATGTTCCGTACAAGACAGAGGAATTCTCATTCAATCACATGCAGAGACAGCTCGAAGTAAGGCTTCTTGATGTCATGCATGACAAGCTGGGTGTAGATGTTTCTGACAAGGCCATCAGAAAGGCAGTCAAGGAGCACAACGAAGTCTGCAAGATCATCCAGGAGATCAGCGAGATGCGTAAGGCTGACAACCCGGTCATCACAGGATACGAATTCCATGTCCTGAACCTCGTGACTTACGCATGCCCTAAGTATCTGATCCTGCCTTATCTCAAGGAGACACTCGCAGAACTCAAGAAGAGAAAACCTGACGAGAAGCTTCCAAGAGCAAGAGTAGGTATCGTCGGATCCGAGATCGACGACCCTGAGTTCACGAAGATGATCGAGGCCG
This sequence comes from Anaerovoracaceae bacterium, assembly GCA_045116695.1. Lineage (GTDB taxonomy): Bacteria > Bacillota > Clostridia > Peptostreptococcales > Anaerovoracaceae > Crickella. Next base: position 2,066 of record JBGUME010000017.1, read on the forward strand.
CCGGCGCGAGAGTAGTATTCGACAGGCACTGCTTCGGATCGATCCCTGGCAGAGAGGTCATCGAACTTTCCGACAAGGAAGACGCTCTTCCGCAGATCGTCCGCCACTACATGAACACTTCCGAGTGCGCCCGCTACATCGCGGACAACAAGGTCCAGCAGAGAAGAGACACTGCCGACAGACTCGCCAGGGAGTTCAACGCAGACGGTATCATCTATGAGCAGATGAAGTACTGCGACTTCTGGGGATTTGAGAGAGCGCTCGTCAGCCACATCATGGCAGATGAGTACGGCTGGCCGATCCTGTCGATCGACAGACTGTACAACGCAAAGGGATCCGGACAGCTCAGAACGAGATTCCAGGCATTCGTGGAATCGCTTGAGATCAAGAAGATCCAGAAGCAGAAAGGAGGCAAGAAGTAATGGTACTGACAACAGAATTACTCGGCATCAAAAACGCTCTTGCCGAAAAGAGAGAGAAAAAGGTCAAGGCCGACAACGCCAAGGGCAAATTCCATTATCCTAACCCGGCATTCTGGCGCACTAAAGACAACATGGACTTCAAGGCGCAGGGAAAGAACCTGATGGAAGTCGGAAAGATCTGCGTTGAGATGTTCAAGGAAGCAGACAAAAAAGCCTTCTGCATGAAGCAGGTCGAAAGATGCAGAGACGATCTCGCGAGATGCGCTCTCGAGTTCAAGCAGGCTACACAGATGAGCCCGGCAGAGCTCAAGGAAGTGTTCCTCTACGGAGAGAGGACTCTCGGAAAGCTCTACCGCAAGGGCGACATGGTCCCTGTAAGAAGAGAGTGGAGAGGCGCAGCTGATACGGCTTACGACTTCTACAGATGGGGCAAGATGTGGCTCATGCTGCTCATGACATTCAGCAGAGACCTCGTCCCGGCGCTCAACTCGACATTCCACTACAGATGGATGATCTCGTACATGTGCTGCGTAGGCTTCATGGACAAGAACACCATGGGACAGAAGGGCAGCGCTCTGAAGATGTCACACCTGATGACATACGATATCTTCCGCTATGTAGCTGAGAACCTGGTATTCCTCTCCAAGGGCGACAAGAAGAACGGTAACTCATCAGAACTCAACAAGAAGGTCGTTCTCTTCGACGAGATGACCATGGGACAGATCATGGCAGGATTCCCTGATCTTCTGGGTATCCCTTACCAGCTGATGCCGGTATTCCTGGTATCCGAGATCGACCAGCTCACATGCGTACCGTATATCGACGCTGTAGAGAGCTTCGGGCTCCCTGCTGATACATGCCCGGTACCTTCGTCAGAGTGCGGCGCTCTGGTAGTAGACGCGCTTCCTCACATGGGATCGTGCTTCATTTCGAGCTCGATGCCTTGCGACGGATCGACAATGGCTTCCGAGTATATGAGCAGAAGATTCCCGGATCTGCCGGTATATCACCTGACATTCCCGGTAAGATACGAGGACGAAGAGACTACACGCTACGCTGTTGATGACATCAAGGGATGCATCAAGTTCGTAGAGGAAGTCACAGGCGCCAAGTGGAACTGGGACGCTTACTTCAAGCAGATGAAGCGCTTCAATGAGGAGACTGCTTACGAGCTGCAGAAGTGGGAAGTCAACAAGACAGATTATCCGCAGATCATCGGACCGTCCTACGAGCTCTTCCGTAAATGGAACTACGAGATGGACGGCGGCGCAGACCCTCGTGTGATCCCAACCTTCAAGAAGGTCAACGAGATCATGATGAAGGCGTACGAGAGACGCGAAGAAGCATGGCGCAACAAGATGAGGTACAGAGGAATCGTTTGGTCCTGCCCTGCTCACTACTACGCAAACTTCAGCAACTGGCTTGCTAACTGCTGGGGAATCGACATCCTCGTTGAGATGGAGTCCCTGAACTTCACCAAGGTCCTCGAGACAGAGGATAAGGAAGAAGCTCTCATGGACCTCGCAAGACTCTACGAGCGTATGGTAATGAGAAGACATACAAACGGCGGCTACCACAATGTAGTTGACGAAATGTGGAGACAGGTCGAAGACTGGAGAGCAGAGATCATCATCATGTACCAGAACGTTGCCTGCAAGAACATGGCTACACTTCAGGGTATCCTCGACGATACATGCAGAGACAGAAATCACCACATGATCTGGATCGAGCATGACCTGATGGACCCTAGAACGGTTTCAAGAAAGACCATGAGAGATAAGGTAAACGAGTACATGAGAACGGTAATGCATGCAGAACCGGTCGATCCTACACTCTGCGACTTCGACGATGAACTCGGCATGTAACTATTTCCAAAGATATTAATTAATTCATTTATAAAAAGGAGAAAACTATCATGAAATATTATGGCGGCTGTGATGTTGGTTCAACTTATACCAAGGCAGTTATCCTCGATGAGAACGGCAAGATCGTTGCCGACACAACCATCAAGAGCAAGATCAATTCCGAAGCTTCCGCTAAGCTGGCTATGGAAGAAGTACTCAAGAAGGTAGGCCTCAAGTCCTCCAAGGACCTCGCTTATCTGATCGGAACAGGATACGGACGTAACAAGGTTCCTTTCGCTGAC
>JBGUME010000018.1:0-6682 GCA_045116695.1 Anaerovoracaceae bacterium
TCGACAAAATGCTTTCCGGCAAATAGACAAAATATAAGCATAAAAAGCAGGGCAGATTTAAGACTGCCCTGTTTTTTTCGTTAAAGATAAACATAAGCTATAATGACCAGCGCTAACAATAGAAACAATCAATATGGCATAGGTAGAGGAGCGTGTTAAAATTAGTTCTTGTTAAAAAGGAATCAATCCTTTGAAAAGAAAGAACATCCGCCGGCAAGGCGGAACAAAAGAAAGGAGCTATTACTAAAATGGATAAGAAATGGACAACAAAGGAAGTAGTCGTTACCGCCATGCTCGGCGCTGTAGTCGGCGTTATCTTCACACTGCTCGACTATGCTTACATGCCTCTTTCGGCAGCACTGGGCGCTGTATTCATGGAGATCACATTCGGCATCTACATGCTGGGCGGAGCTCTTCCTATGTTTATCGTTCGTAAGCCTGGCGCAGGCATCTTCGGAGCTCTCGTAGCAGCTCTTATGAACCTGCTCCTCGGAAGCCCTTACGGCATCCAGCTGATCATTGCCAACGCCTGCGTAGGTATCGGAGTTGAGCTCGGATTCGCTCTCGTTCAGAAGTACAAGGGCGTTCTGATGAACTTCGTGGTAGCCGGTATCGTTGCTGCTATCCTTCAGTTCATCCGTGACTTCATCGTATTCTACGGTGGAAGCTGGCAGGGATTCATGGCACCACTGCTTGTGGTCCGTATCCTCAGCGGTATCTTTGTCACATACGGCCTCGTTAAGCTGATCGCGGCTGCTCTCCTCAAGACAGGCGTGCTCAAGGGAATGGCTTGTGCAAAGGCAGAATAATACCGGGAAAAACGCAAAGGCACCTGTCTTATCTTTGAGGCAGGTGTCCTTTTCATATGATGACAGTGAAGTGCTCCGCGATGTCAGCTGTGATTTCTACGAAGGAAAGATACATGTGATCGCCGGACCGAGCGGATCGGGTAAGAGCACTCTCCTGCAGGTGATCAACGGCCTCATCCCTCATATTAATGAGGGGAAATTTGAGGGCCGGGTCTTTCTGCGCGGAGAAGATGTGACCGATGTGCCGGTAAGACAGCGGAGCAAGGACATTGGACTCGTTATGCAGGATCCGGAAGGCCAGTTCTGCACTTTTACAGTTGAAGAAGAGCTGGCATTCGGCCTCGAAAATCACGGAACGCCTGTCGATGAAATAGGCGTGAGAGTGCAGGACGCACTGGGTCTCATAGGGCTCCCTGAATATGCTGCGCGTCCGCTGACAGACATGTCCGGAGGACAGAAGCAGAAGATAGCAATCGCTTCGATAGTTGCAATGGAACCACAGATGCTCCTGCTTGACGAGCCTACTGCGAATCTTGATCCGGAAAGCCGCAGAACAGTTCTTGCGATGATCGTCAAACTTGCCCGTGAAAGGGGCATTACCATCATCATGGTCGAACATAATCTGGAAGAGATCATGGATGAGGTGGACAGGATAATCATCATGGACAGCGAAGGACGGATCGCAGCAGACGCGGAAAGAGAGGATGCTTTAAAGATCATAGCGGGAGAAAGCTGCGACGGTATAAGGAGATTTTTGCCGCGCGTACTGTGGACTGATGAGCCGATAGTTTCAGTATGGAGCGATGAAAAAATGCCTGAGGAGCCGCTGATTGAGATCAGAGATCTCGATTTTGCGTATCCGCAGAAGAACGGACTGTTCAGAAGAACCTACGGACCTCAAATACTCAAAAATGTAGATCTCGACATTCGCAAGGGCGACTTCATGGTGATCTCCGGCAAAAACGGAACGGGAAAGACAACGCTTCTCAATCTGATCTTCCGTGTCGCCGAACAGCAGACCGGGACAATAAAGCTTGAGGGCAGGGACATACGCGAGTGGAAGCTCACTGACTTATATAAAAGGATGGGACTGGTCTTTCAGAACCCTGAGCTGCAGTTCGTGACCAATCAGGTCGATGAAGAACTCCTGTACAGCCTGAAACAGGAAAAGGACATGAGCGAGGAGGAGAAAAACGAACGCGTCAACAAGATGCTTGAGCAGTTCCACCTCAGCGCTTATAAGAAGTGCAGCCCTTATGTTCTGAGCCAGGGTCAGAAGAGAAGACTCAGCGTTGCTACAATGCTGCTCACCGGTCAGGAGATACTCTTCCTGGATGAGCCGACCTATGGTCAGGATCTTGAAAATAAGCGTGAGCTGATGTCAGACATGCTGGAGCTCAATTCAAAGGGTGTCACGATAGTCTTCATCACTCACGATGAGGATCTTATAAAGGAATATGCCCGCAGGGTCATATACATAGAGGATGGGACCGTCGCTCTTGACGGAACTCCGGATGACTACTTCAGGAGGTGCCGCGATGCTTAGCTACATAGAACGCGATTCCTTCCTGCACAGGCGAAATCCGACAGTAAAATTCTTCATCCTGCTGGTGCTGACCTTTGTCATATGCTTTTCGTATTATCCGATACTTCCGATTTTCACTTTCATCGCAGTATTCCTGCTGACGGTGATAGGGGGAAAGATATCGTGGAAGGTCTTTGCCGGACAGCTTAAAGCGTTCATCTTTATCGCTTTCGTGTTCATGTTTTCTCTCGGATTGCTGCGCGGCCTGAGTCATTCGGAAGACGCCATTTACATGCTTGGACCGCTGACATGGTCACGCAGGGATATAATCAACACTGTTACTCTCGGATTCCGCATACTGGCTTTCGTCGGAATGACGGTATCGTTCGTGGCGACAACAAGACCGAGGGACATCGTTCTCAGCCTCATAATGCAGTGCAAGGTCTCGCCGCTCCACGGATATTCGGTCATGGCAGCCTACAGATTCCTGCCTGAACTGCAGGGATACGTTGACTCGATACATCTCGCGCAGGGCATACGGGGCATCGACTGGAAACACGGCATCAACAGGCTTGTGTCTCCGTTCCGCGTATTTATACCGCTTTTCTGCCTTGCGGCCCGGAGAGGCGAGCGTATAGCCTGCTCAATGGAAAGCAGGGGACTGGGCAGCGTTGAAAACCGAACTTATTACAGAGGCGTCAGAGTAGACCGGTTGGACTGGATATTTGTTGCAGCCGTTACGCTGGTATATACTTTGCTCATAGCATGGCTCATATATAATGACATGTTCTATTTCAGCTTCGGCTGGCGCACTGTATAGAATAAAAACGACATTAATATATAAAGGATCAAAGGAGGATCAAAATGCCTTATAAAACAGACAAGATCAGTTACGGACTTCCGCATCTGGAATATCCTAAGGATAATGTTAAGGCGGCGCTTGATCAGCTGCGCGAGATTATCCATCTGGATAAGGAACCTGTAGCGATCACGTTCCTTTTCACGAAGGAGGAGTACGATGCTTACCCTGCAGAACCGATGAAGGCCAAAGCGCCTTACTGCGTCATGGTAAAGGCTGCCGCCGTGAACGGAAAGGGTGTGAAGACCACGCTCGAAAACCATGCCTGCGACGGTGCAACCACAGCTTTTGCGCTCGAGCCATCGACAGATGAAATCGAGAGCGGAAGAACATACTTCTCGTATAATCTGTATTCTTCTGTCGCAACTGCAAGAAGACTCAGAAAGAGCGTTGCTCTTCTCGATGTTAAGGACGGCATTATTTACGGCGTTGCTGTTGTGCCGCTGTCACAGTGCGAGAAGACACCTGATATCATCATCAGCGTCTGCAATCCTTATCAGGCAATGAGGATGGTACAGGGCTATGAGTACTTCACGGGAGTCAAGCCTGAGATCGACATGGGAGCAATGGGGGCCATGTGTTCGGAGGTAACTGTTTACCCATATGTCTCGGGAGAGATGAACGTTTCCGTAATGTGCCCAAGCACACGCATGCTGTGCAAGTGGGAAGAATCAGACCTGCTTGTCGGCATACCTTACGAACTTTTCGAAATGATTTCCAATGGTGTTGTTGCTACAGTAATGGATTACTGATTAGACAGCAAATTTAAGCAAATAAAAAGTCACGCGCCGGGCTGCTATGCCTTAAGCGCGTGACTGTTTGTTTTTGATCGTACCTCCGCCCTATCTTCTTGCCATGATTTCGTCCAGGATCGCGTCGGCGGTCTCAAGCTTTGTCATAAGCGGCAGCTGTGTGATGCCGTCCTTTGCCATTATGGTAACGACATTGGTATCGCCCGCGAAGCCCGCGCCTTTAGTCTTAAGGCTGTTGGCACATATCATGTCTACGTTCTTCTTGACCAGCTTTTCTGCAGCGTTCTTCAGAAGATCCTGAGTCTCCATGGCAAAGCCGCAGAGGAACTGTCCTTCAGTCCTGTGTTCGCCCAGATAAGCGAGGATATCGCGTGTAGGAGCAAGGCTGATCGACATGCCGCCATAGCCTTCTGTGTCGTCAGCGATGAGGTCGGCCTTCTTGATCTTCTGGTCTGCCGGATTGGCAGGAGTAAAGTCGGCGACTGCCGCTGCTTTGATGATTATATCCATATCCGGCGCGCGCTCCGTGACAGCATGGAACATGTCATCCGCGCTCAGTATATCCACGGTCTCAACGAATGGCTCGCGCGGAAGCGCTGTCCTGCCGGACACCAGCGTCACGTTCGCGCCGCGCCTTGCGGCCATTCTCGCGATGGCGTAGCCCATCTTTCCGCTCGAATGGTTCGTGATGAAACGAACCGGATCCACGGCCTCTTCAGTAGGGCCTGCGGTGACGAGCACGTTGAGCCCTGCCATGTCCTTTTCTTTTGAGATCCACTGCTCAACGTAGCTGATGAGCACATCAGGCTCGGGCATCTTGCCCTTGCCCTCGACACCGCAGGCCAGCATGCCCGTGGCCGGTTCGATTATCTCATAGCCGCGTCTGCGAAGTATCTCAAGGTTCTCCTGGGTAGCCGGGTTCTCAAACATCTTGGTGTTCATCGCCGGCGAGATAAGGATAGGGCAGGTACAGGCCAGCATGGTCGTGGTCAGCATGTCGTCCCCGATCCCGTGGGCCAGCTTGGCGATGGTGTTTGCGGTCGCCGGCGCTATGAGCACCAGGTCAGCCGACTGCCCCAGTTCTATGTGCTCGGTCGGCGTATCGTTTGCCGGATCGAACACGTCCGTTACCACCTTATTGCCGCTCATGGTCGCGAAGGTAATCGGTGTCACGAACTTTGCCGCGTTCTCCGTCATGATGACGTGCACGTCATAGCCCATCTTCTTGAGCCCGCTCGCTACATACACCGTTTTATACGCGGAGATCCCTCCCGAGACCCCCAGGATCACTTTCTTTTTGTCTTCCATTTTCAATTCCCCGTTTCTAAGGAGCAGCTGTCATCCGGCCGCAAGCCGGCGGATCTTTGTTATCGTAGAAATTATACTTTACACGCTTTTAAATTGGCAATATTTATCGTATTCAGGTGCAATTCGTACGCTGAATGTATTACAATAAAAATGCGCCTCTCAAGACCCGGGAGGACTTGCAAGACCTTTGTTTGTTGACCCTGAAAGACCATGAAAGGACTGCCATGAAGATCAGGAAAGAACTGCTGGAGCAGGAGAAGATAAGCTATGCGATGGAACACATCGATCTGCCTGAGGGCGGCGTCGACTGCAGCGAGGGATGCAATCCATATGGCTTCCCGCCTGAAAGCGCCGAAGCTCTTAAGGATTTCGATCCGGCCAGACTCGGCCCGTATCCTCACAGCGACGCTCTGTATGACGCCATCCGCGAATTCTGGAAAGAGCAGATAGACGTGGAGCATCACAATGTCCTGCTGACTGACGGCAGCATCAGCGCGCTGTACATCATCAACAACATCTTCGACACTCACAATTCGGTCGTGCTTGGTGTCTCGCCGCAGTTCACCGATTACTACATGCATGCCGAGATGATCGGCATCGATTACGCGCCTTACCAGCTGAAGCCGCAGTACAACTACAAGTTCGACGCTTCCGAGTTCATGTCGATGCATTACATCGCGGACACTTTCGCGTACGCGTCCATGCCTGCCAAGTCCTACAACTTCATCTACATCGACAACCCTAACAACCCGACCGGCCAGTGCATCGACATCGAAGACATCGAGAGGATAGTCAGGGGCGCGCTCAAGAAGGACATCACGGTCATAATCGACGAGGCTTACGGTGACTTCATGCCGAAGGAGAACTCAGCGGTGCAGCTCTTTGCCAGGTATCCTAACCTCGCGGTGGTACGCACGCTCTCAAAGGGCTACGGTCTGGCGGGCCTTCGCATCGGCTACATCATCGCTAACAAGGAGCTCATCGGCTACATGAAAAAGATGGTCAATCCGTACATGGTGAGCGAGCTGGCGAGAGAAGTCGGAGCTGTGGCACTCAGGCACCCGGAATTCGTCGAGAAGAGCAAGGCGGACTTTGTCGACATGAAGGCGCAGATAAGGGAAGTCCTGACTCCGAGCACGGTCAGGAAACTCAAAAAGCACGCAGACGCGGAATATGAAGAGGTGAAGATCCACGGCGCGTCGTCCGGACACCTGCATATGGCGGAGACGCTGGACACCAACTCGCTCCTGCTGCTCTACCACGATAACAAGGACATAAAGCTTTACGATGAGTTCTTAAAGCGCAAGGTCCTCGTGATCGACGGCTATGACTTCAAGGGACTCGACTCTAACTCAGCCCGCGTCAGGCTGCCGCGCATGGAGGAGTTCCCGGTGCTGCTGCAGGCGATAAAAGAAATCAACGAGTTATA
>JBGUME010000019.1:0-2330 GCA_045116695.1 Anaerovoracaceae bacterium
ACGGACGTCCGCTCTGCGATAAGTGGACATTCTCAACAAACGGCGTATCCATCCAGGGACGTTACGGCATCCCTTGCGTAGGATTCGGTCCTGGCGCTGAGAGCCAGGCTCATGCTCCTAACGAGATCACATGGAAACAGGACCTCGTGACTTGCGCAGCGCTCTATGCCGCAGCCATTCCTCTGTATCCTGACCAGGAGAAGACCGGCGACGTAAGTCAGTTCCGTCAGGGCAAGACCAATAACGACATCAAATAGGATAACAATACTTATCATGAAAAAGCAGGGCTCAGGCAGCCCTGTTTTTTATTTGTTATAATGGCCCGGTTGTGTTATTCTCACAATGTATTGGGCTTTATATGTGTTGTTTTGCTTCGGGTTTAACGGGAAAGGTGTTACGATGAAAAAAATGGAAGAAAAGATCCTGGCAGAAGGCAAGGTGCTGCCGGGCGGAGTGCTGAAAGTAGGAAGCTTTCTTAATCAGCAGGTGGATATAAACTTCATGAGGGAGATAGGAGACGAGATAGCGCGTTTGTTCAAGGACTGCGGAGCTACAAAGATCTTCACCATAGAAGCATCAGGCATACCTATCGCTATATCCGCCGGCTTTGCCATGGGCCTTCCGGTGGTATACGCTAAAAAGCATAAGGGATCAAACATCGCGTCCGATGTATATACCGTTCCGGTCAAGTCGTTCACCCACGGAGACACCAACAACGTGGTAGTGACAAAAGAGTTCATTTCGCCTGATGACCGCATACTCATCGTGGATGATTTCCTGGCTCACGGCAGTGCTCTCACGGGACTGATCAGCATAGTGGAGCAGGCAGGGGCCACTGTTGTCGGCTGCGCTGCCGCTATCGAGAAGGGGTTCCAGATGGGCGGCGACACTCTCAGAGAACAAGGCTACAGAGTGGAGTCTCTTGCGATAGTCGACGAGATGACTGACGAGGGCGTCGTATTCCGCAAACAATAATAACCTAACAGTTCGGACATCTGTATAACAGACTGAACAGTTCTTAAGACGCGTTATATACGCGTCTTTTTTATGGTACAATATACTCTGTATGAATATGGACATAAATGGATTGGAAATCAATTATAAGATAAGCGGACCTGATGACGCGGCTCACACCATGGTCATCCTTCAGGGATGGGGCACAGAGATGGGGCTGTATGATTCGGTTGCCGCTGCCGTAAATGACATATACAGGGTAGTTCAGTTCGATCTCCCGGGCTTTGGCGCGAGCGATGAACCGGGCGAGCCATGGAATGTCGACGCTTATGCCGACTTCTTCTGTGATTTCATGGAAAAACTGGGCATAAAGAAGGCCGTGCTCTTCGGTCATTCGTACGGCGGCAGAGTCATCATAAAGCTGGCGGCCAGGGAAAGCCTCCCGTTTGAGATCGAGAGGATAGTACTTGCCGACAGCGCAGGCGTCATGCCTGAAAAGACAGCTTCGCAGCAGTTCAGGGTCAGGATGTACAAACTCAAGAGAAACTTCCTCAAGAGCAAGCTGGTCTACCCGCTGTTCCCGGAGGTCATCGATTACTGGATGAGCAAGCAGGGTTCTGCAGACTATAAGGCTGCGAGCCCTATGATGAAGAAGTGCCTTGTCATGGCGGTCAATGAAGATCTGCAGAGCATAATGCCTCTTGTTAAGCAGGAGACCCTGCTGGTCTGGGGCGATCTGGATATGGATACGCCTATAAGCGACGCGCATAAAATGGAGGCTAAGATGCCTAACGCGGCGCTAGTTGTGCTTGAAGGCACAGACCACTTCTCGTTCCTGTATAAGCCTGTGGAATTCAGAAACATACTGAGGTCATTCCTCGGGATCGGAGGTGCGGCATGATGATACGCGCTCTGATCTCACTGGCGCTGGGCGTACCGGCGATGTGGCTGGCGCTCCGCTACAACATGCACATGTTCCAGCTGAACGGATATATCAACGCGGAACAGAACGAATGGCTCCGCCGCAACAGACACCTGCAGTGGATACTGAGGTTCGCGGCATGCCTGGGACTCATCAGCATTGCCGGGTCCCTGATCATAAAACAGCCTTGGTTCGGTATAGCGGCTGATATCCTGATCTGGATCACGCTGACAGTCATAATACTCGTATACAGGCTGCTCAAAGAGATGAACTCCAAGAAACCGCTGAAGTTCACTCCGAGAGTGAAAAGGATGGTCGCATCAGACATCGTGATATGCCTCGTGCTGCTGATCATACTGGCTCTCATAGCCGGGAGAGGAGGCCTGAAGGCACTTGCGGGATTCCCTGCGGGCGGCTTCATGGCTTTCATAACGGGCATGCAGCTTCATTTCAA
>JBGUME010000020.1:0-38036 GCA_045116695.1 Anaerovoracaceae bacterium
GGTTGATGACTACATGAATTTGTGGGATACGAAGAATGCCTTGTTTGAGGATATAGAAGATAGGGGGGTGGTGGTCTCCTACAATAACGGAGGCGGCCAGTCGGGAATGAAGCAGAACGACAGCGTCCCCGCCGTCCTGAAGGTCAACGGCCAGATGACGAAGATCCTCGACAGCCTTGGTATCAAGCCATCGCTCGTTATGGTGGACGATGACGAAGACGACGACATCGACCTCTAAGTACAGCCGGCACATCCAGCCATTCATTGACCTGGTTGAGTCGGAGAAGCTGAGAACATCCAAGGAAGTCAAGGCCCTCGTAAATCATGTGAAATGGTGTTTCGATAACGAAGATATATATGTCAATGATGAGCTGGCGGATAAGTATCTGGGACTTAGTAAGTACTTCCCGTTCGAGGAGGTCTTTCCCTGGCAGGAGTTCGTGATCACGCTGCATGACTGCACATTCGATCGAGCTTCGGGAATGCCACGCTGGCCTGATCTGTTTTGTATGCTTGGGCGAGGCGCCGGCAAGGATGGAACCATAGCACTGGAGAGTGTTTGTCTTGCATCGCCGTATAACAATATATCCGGATATGATGCTGATATATGTGCCAACAACGAGGAGCAGGCGCTCCGCCCTGTATTGGATATAGTTGATGCGTTCGACGGAGCAGAAGAGAAGGAAAAAAAGAAGCTCAAGAAATATTATCATTGGCTCAAAGAATCAGTCGAGTGCACCAGGACAAAGTCGAAGATCCGAGGCAGGACCAACAATCCCAAGGGCAAGGATGGAATGCGCTCCGGGATAGTGATTTTCAACGAGATCCATCAATACGAGAACTACAACAACATAAATGTATTCACGACCGGCCTGGGCAAGCATCCGCATCCACGCCGGTCTTACTTTACTACAAACGGAGATGTGAGAGAGGGCCCGCTTGATGATCTTCTCGAAACATCTGAAGGAATCCTGTTCGGAGGCAATCCGGACAATGGGCTCCTGTGTTTCATCTGCAGGTTGGACAGTAAGGACGAAGTCCATGATCCGAAGAACTGGGAGAAGGCGAACCCTTCCCTGCCATATCTGGCACATCTTCGGATGGAGACGGAAAAGGAATACCGGGACTGGAAAGAGAATCCGGCCAGGCTTCCGGCGTTCATGACCAAGAGGATGAACATTCCGGACGGATCCAACGAGATCAAGGTCACTGACTACGAGAACATCAAGGCAACAAACCGGGAGTTTCCGGATATGACAGGATGGACCTGTGTGGCCGGGATCGACTTCTCGAAGATCACTGACTGGGTGAGCGTTGATCTGCACTTTAAGCAGGGAGACCAGAGATATGATATATCACACTCCTGGATGTGCTCGGAGTCAAAGGATATCCCGAGGCTACGCTGCCCCTGGAAGGAGTGGGTGGATAAAGGGAGACTGACTATCGTAGATGATGTCGAGATACATCCGGAAGTCATAACGGAGTATCTGTACATGATGCGCGAACATTACGCGATCCGTGGCATTGCGATAGATGACTTCCGATATGCTCTTCTTGCAAGAGCACTTAATGACTTAGGCTTCGATCCGAAGGAACGCAAGAACTTAAAGCTCGTGAGACCTTCGGATATTATGCGCGTGGCTCCTGTCATAGACAGCTGCTTCGCGAATCAATATTTCACCTGGGGAGATGCCCCGGAGCTTCGATGGGCAACGAACAATACAAAGCTCATCCGGTACGGCCGGAAGATGGGCTCCAGTTCGGATGCGGATATAGGCAACTATGTATACGGCAAGATCGAGGCAAAGTCACGAAAGACTGACCCGTTCATGGCCGTGGTTGCTGCGATGACCATTGAAGATAAAATACTCGAACGAAGGACCGGCAAGCGGAAGAAGCTGGATACCATCGTCTTTTAAGTGAGGTTGATCATGGCGTTTAATTTGTTTAAGTGGATTTTAGGAGAACCAAATAACGAAGCCGAGCAGGTGGGGACAAAAGTCAACCTGTCAGACTTCATGAATGACGAACAGGGAAGCGCCATAGCCGGCATAGAGCTGACCATACAGAAGATGGCCTTCTGGACAGCGATCCGGAAGATCTCCGCTGCAGTGTCAGCTGTCGAATGGGAGACGGTAAGGCGGAACAAAAAGGTCAAGGCCCGGGAGTACTGGTCATGGAATTTCAGCCCGAACCCGAACCAGACAAGGGAGGAGTTCTTCACGGATCTGATCGGGACACTGTACTCGAAACAGGAGGCCCTGATAGTAGAGACAAAGAACGGATACAGGTATGTAGCGACCGGTTTCTCGAAAACAGAAAGACTTGACGGAGATATCTACACAGACATCACAGCTCACAATGATTCGATCCCCGGATCATTCTCAGCGAAGGATGTCTTTCATTTTGCAATCGAAGGCGACAGGATCAAGGCCATTCTGCTCATGATTACAGCCAACGAAGGGCAATTCATTAAAAGCGCCACATCAAATTATCTCAAGGGGCAGGGAACGCGAGGCATCCTGCACATAGATGAGACTGCAGAAGCGGATCCTGACTTCGAGGATACATACGAGGATCTTGTACAGAAAAAGTTTAAGAGCTATTTCGAGAACGCAAACGCAGTCCTGCCCATGTATAAGGGCTTCGACTTCCAGCAGACGGAGACAAAGGGAGGCAGCACCAAGTCGGAGCTGGCCGGATCCCGCGATATCCGCAATATGTACGATGACATAGTTGAATTTACAGCTCAGACATTCGGTATTCCGGTATCAATATTAACAGGCAAGGGAGTAACAGCTGCAGACTTCAACATCTTTATGACTCAGACCGTACAGCCTCTTGTGATGATGATAGCTGACGAGATCAACCGGAAACTCTACGGCCAGCAGCTCGTACTTGCATCCGGATCCTACATAGTTCCGAATCTTGCGAAGGTTAAGTACATAGATGTATTCGATGTGGCCAACCCGATAGACAAGTTGATCGGCTCCGGAGCGTTCTGCGTGAATGATGTCAGGATAAGGCTCGGCATGGATGTCATCGACGAAGAATGGGCATGGCAGCATTGGATGACAAAGAACTACTCTCCTACAGAAGAACTTCTGGAGGGAGTTGATGATAATGATGCACCGGTGCAACCGGACGAAAATAATGAGGAGGATGAAGATGAAAACGAAGAATAACCCGTACTTCGCCATCGAGACGAGCGAAGAAGAGTTGACCGCTGATATATACATCTTCGGGGATATAGCCTCGAAGAGAGGCGGACTCAACAAACTGCTGGCTCCAAGCAGCGACCAGTCAAGCTATGACCTGGCTCAGCGCGTGGCCAACATTCCGGAAGACTACGCTATTGTAGTCCATATCAACAGCAATGGCGGAGAGCTTAAGGAAGGCCTCGGCATCTACAATGTCCTGAAGGAGAGGGATAATGTAACGACTATCTGCGAAGGCTTCGCGGCATCAGCCGCATCAGTCATTTTCTGCGCAGGCAAGTCAAGGATCATGCAGCCGGCCAGCCTCTTATTCATTCATCAGGCATGGATGACTACAAGCGGCAATTCGGACCAGCTGAGCAAAGCGGCCGAGGATCTTAAGATCATAACCAACGCGGCCAAGGCAGCATATAAGGAGTGCGGCATCAACATAGATGACGATGCTCTTGACCAGCTGCTCAAGAATGAGACCTGGATCACTCCGGAGAATGCTCTTGAGATGGGCTTCGCTACTTCAATAGCAGATGTCGAGGATGACGAAGAGGAAGGAATCCAGAACAGCGCCATGCATTCACTCATGGCCAAGGTCACAAAAGAAGAACAGCCCGGATGGACAATGCATCTTGATCCTGCAGCGTCAGAACTCTTCAAGGGATATCTTGATGCAGTGACCAAGTCAGAGGATTTGTTCGCTCTTGCAACAAAGGCCCTCAATGCACTCGACAGCAATCCCGAGATCGCCATCAAGGTCAAGGGATTTGTAGATAGTTTTATAGCCACTGATTCTACGCCGACTCCGGCGCAGGTGGAAAATAAAGGCTTCTTTGGATTCAAAGAAGTGTAACTTATCAACGCCGGAGATCCGGCAAAGAAGGAGGTAAAAAGAATGAAGAACAAGGACATGCTTAATGCAAACCAGCTTGAGATCGCTCAGCGCATATCTGACGCAGCGAAGTCAGGCGACACAGAGTCATTCGAGAACGGCATCCAGGAGATGTTTGCCAGCATTCACGATGACATCGTAGCCCAGGCTACAGCAATGAAGGATACTGCAGATGCAGCAATCCTGGCACAGAGGGGCGTTCGTCAGCTTACCACTGAGGAGAATGAGTTCTACAACACTCTCATCGATGCAATGAAGACAACGGGAGACATCAAGAATGCTCTCACCAACACGGACAAGACATTCCCTCAGACCATTATCGTACAGGTGATGGAAGACATGCAGCAGGATCATCCGCTCATCGCAGCAGTTGACTCCGTAACCGTTACAGGAGCTACCAAGCTTCTCCTCAACACAGATGCAGGCGAGAACGCAGCATGGGGAGCTCTTGAGGCAGCTATCACAGAGGAGATCGACAGCGGATTCAAGTCAATCGATCTTTCACAGTTCAAGCTCTCAGCTTGGATGCCCATCTCTATCGATATGTTAGAGCTTGGTGCTAACTGGATTGATTCATATATCCGCAAGTGCTTATCAGAAGCCCTTGCAATCGGATATGAGAATGCGATCATAACCGGTACCGGTAAGGATATGCCTATCGGTATGGACAGGAGCGTAGCTGATGATGTTACGGTTGTCGGCGGCGTATATCCTCAGAAGAGCGCTATCGCAGTGACAAGCTTTGACCGCACAACCTACGGCGGACTCATAGCTCGTCTGGCAAAGACACAGTACAACAAACCCAGGGCAGTCAAGGGACTTATCCTTGTAGTAAATCCTACAGACTACTACTCAGTGGTAATGCCTGCTACAACGATGCTCACTCCGGACGGCAAGTATGTCAATGATGTGCTTCCTGTTCCTACGCAGATCATCCAGTCTGTAGCAGTAACCCAGGGAGAGGCCATCCTCGGTATGGGCAAGAAGTACTTCCTCGGTGTAGGCGGCAAGAGAGGTATCCAGTTCTCAGACGACTACAAGTTCCTTGAGGACAAGAGGTACTACAAGATCGTAGCATACTCAAACGGCCAGCCCAAGGACAACAACGCTTTCCTTCGTCTCGATATCTCGAATCTTGATCCGACTTATCTCGAAGTTAAACAGGTGTCTTTTTAGGAACCCTGTCGGTTGACGCGGACATACCGGCAGGGACAGACTTGTTAGGCAAGTCCGTAACAGCGCTCCAGGAGGACATAGTTCTCGACGGAAGCAAAATATCCGGTAAGCTCAAATATGTAACGGGATATACCGGATTCAGTGGAGATCCGGCTGAGCAGGAAGGCAACTACATAGCCCTTCATGCAGAGACTGACTTCACCGAAGACAGCATCACGCTTGAACTCATCAACGGCACAGTAGGACATCCGGTAACTCTGGATAGCGACGGCCTGATGGTAGTAAGGATCACAAACAAGGATACTCAGAAGATCAAGCTTGTTGCAACCAAGGGCACCAGGACAAGAGTTAAGATCTACGATCTTAGCGGCCTGACTCTTGCTACATCATAGGAGGTGCGATATGGCAGTAGCATACACAGATCATCCTGTGAAAAAGCAGGATAACAAGAAGGGATCCGACAAGGATGCCAAGAAGGAATCCGAAAAGGATACCAAGAAGTAGGAGGTCATCATGAGCGCTATAGTTATATCCGAACAGCTGCTTGAAGCGGCTAAGAATTATCTTGACATAACCTGGACAGATGAGGATGCCGACAAAAAGCTCAAAGGACAGCTGCAGCGCGGGATTCAATATATCTCTTCAAAGACGGGAGTCCAGGCGGACTCTTCCGTCTTTGCGGGAGATGATGTAGACCTTCGTGCGCAAGAGCTCTTATTCAATTATGTGCTGTATGACAGGGCCGGATCTATCGATCAGTTCAAAGTCAACTACAGGCGCGACATAATCGGCCTGAAGATGAGATGGGAGGTAGCGAATGCGTCCGAGTCAACAGGTTGAAACATTCCCGGATGGGATAGTTGAAATATACACAGAGACGAACCGTACTATCGGCGAGAAGAAGGCGACGCTCAGATTCGAGCGGCAGTCAGTAGGTATCAAGAGGTACTATGAATCGCAGGTATCGGTTGCGGGAAATCGCATCGACCGCGTTATCAAGGTGCCACATACAAAGCTGGCCGCCCGGAATGATATTGCCATCTTGGTCACGGAGGACAACGCCCAGTACAGGATCATCCGCATCCAGGAGAAGCCGGAGCGGAATGTGGATCTCTGGGAACTGCAGAATGTTCAGGTTAAGTTTAGGAGTGCTGAGAATGAGCCAGATCCGGTGCAAGGTTGAGGACCTTGGAAAAGTCATAGGCGATATCCTGGATGAATACGGCGATAACATCGACAAGGGCCTGCAGGTCGTTGTCCCTAAGATCGCCAAAAACGCCCAGGAAGAAGTCAAGGCAGCTTCTCCCGTGCGCAAGTATGGAGGGAAAAAAGGCCGGTACAAGAAAGGCTGGACCACTACTCAGGAGACCGTCAACAGGATGAGAGTTGATGTAGTCATCCATAACAGAACCGACTACCAGCTGACACATCTTCTCGAAAAAGGACATGTCCTGATCCGGGGAGGAAGAAACCTGGGACGATCACCGGCCAAGGTACACATCGCGCCCGCTGAAGAGCACGCTATCAAGAATCTTGAGGAGGCAGTAGAGAGAATTGCGCAAGGATCAAATTATTGAAAATGTCTGTAAGACACTGAAGGAAGACAAGGTGATCACAGACTACAGATATGATCATTTCGAGGAATATGAGGCTATCCCGCCTCCTTTTGCGGTATACCGCAGGGTGGCGCCACAGAACTTCTCGGCTGACGGCATCGTGTATCATCACGGTGAGAATGTCGATCTGGAACTGTACGCCTCAGATCCGGAAGAGATGGCAACCATTATGGAAGCCGTCGAGACACAGCTCGATGCTTCCGAGCTTTTTTATCAATTAACCGCAGATACAGCATATATCGACTCGGAGAAATTCTACGAGTCCTTATATGAACTGTAGGAAGGAGACTAAAATGCCCAAGAATAAAGTTAAATACAATCTCAAGAATGTGCACTACGCTAAGCTCACATTCGATGAGAACGATACTCCGGTATTTGGTGCGGTAAAGCCCTGGCCGGGAGCAGTGAGTATGTCACTGGATGCTGAAGGCGAGCCTACGATCTTCTATGCTGATGGTGTACAGTACTTTGTTGTAAACAACAACAACGGATACTCGGGTGATTACGAGTGTGCACTCATTCCCGAGGACTTCAGGACCGATATTCTCGGAGATATCAAGGACAGCAACGGCGTCCTCATCGAGAATGCAGACGCTCCCAGCGTACACTTCGCGCTCATGTTTGAGTTCGACGGTGATGCAAAGGGAATCCGCCATGTCGTATACAACAACACAGCAACAAGACCTAAGATCGAGAGCCAGACAAAGGAAGACTCGACTGAGGTTAAGACAGAGACCATCTCTATCAAGAGCCTGTCGCTGTATATCGCAGCCATCGACAAGAACATTGTCAAAGCTAAGTCCGGCGATGATATCGCTGATGCAGCATACAATAACTGGTACAACGCTGTTTATATGCCTAACACGCTCAGCAGCTCCGTACAGATCTCCGGTCTCAGCACCGTGGCAGCAGACGCTACGATCACACTTACCGCTGCTACAGTTCCTGCAGCCGCTTCTGTTGTTTGGTCATCCAACAACGAGGATGTAGCCACTGTATCATCGGGCGGCGTAGTGACAGGTGTAGCTGCCGGCAAGGCAACCATCATGTGTACGCTTGCATCTGATGGCTCGGTATTCGATACCAAGGTTATCACTGTAACTGAATAGTCAAACAACAATCAGGCCCCTCGCTGCCATTCGGCAGTGAGGGGTTTATTGATAAGAGGAGAGAATCGGCATGTATAAACAGATTGAACTGCATTATTCGGATGGATCAGTAAGATCCACACCGTTCAAAGCGACGGCCACGACATCTATAAGGTATAAACAATTTGCAAAAAAAGAATTAAATAGATGTATAACGGGAATTATCAATCTCGTAAAAACCGAGTCATACCAGGAACTGATGGAACTTACTGAAGTGAATGAGAATGGCGAAAGGGTAATGAAGAAAATAAACCTCGGAGATATGAGTGAAGGTGCAAGAGATACTATGATAGCATTACTCAACTCCGAAGAAATCGAGGATTTGAAAAAAATAGCCTATGTAATGTACAAACAAGGCACAGGCTCAGATATGACAACTTTAAATAATGATGATTATCTTGATTGGCTTGATAATTATGAGCCAATGGAGTTTATAAACATAATCGGAGATATCATTGAATTATACTTCGGAAATGTAAATATGTCTGTTGAGAGTAAAAAAAAATAAGACCGACAGACAGACAGTATTCTACAGCACTGTATATACTGAGAGCTAAGCAAATAGGCCTTACAATAGCAGACATGGATGAACTGGAAGAAGGCGATATATATGATATGTTTGCTGAACTTTCAAATGATTCAGTGGAAGATGATGAATATACATATGTAGCTACACAAAAAGATTTTGATAATTTTTAAGAGGTAACAAATGGCAAGCACTAACAGGATCAAAGGAATCACTATAGAGTTAGATGGCGATACCACCAAACTCACCCAAGCCATCAAAAAAAGTGAATCAGAGATAAGAAGTGCCACAAGTGGGCTTAAAGATGTCAATAATCTTCTTAAAATGGATCCTGGCAACACAGAGCTCCTGACACAAAAATATAATTTATTACAGCAGGAGATCGGGGGAGCCAAGGATAAGCTGCAGACGCTCAAAGATGCACAAGCTCAGATGGCATCCGAAGGCAAGGTTGGCACCGATGAGTATAATGCGCTTCAAAGAGAAATTACAGATACAGAGCAGAAAATAAAGAGCTTAACAAAAGAAATTAAGAACTTCGGATCAGTAGGAGCTCAGCAGGTAGCAGCCGTCGGAGAAAAGATGAAAGATCTCGGCGGGAAGATGGAAACAGCTGGGCAAAAACTACTTCCGTTGACAGCGGCTCTGACAGCAGCCGGAACTGTAGGCGTGCAAAAGTTCGCCGAGGTTGATAAGACGATGACCTTGACGAATCAGACTATGGGAAATACTGCCGAAGAGGCAAAGCTTCTCAGTGATTCGATGAAAGAAGCTGCAGCCAACTCGACATTCGGCATGAATGATGCGGCTACAGCATCTCTCAATTTTGCCCGCGCCGGGCTGAGCGCCGCAGAAGCCGCAGCTGCTCTGGCACCGGCGATGAACTTGGCTGCAGGCGAAGGAGGAAATCTGGATGTTGTATCAGCTGGGTTGGTTGGTACAATAAATGGATTCGGAGATTCCTTCGATAATACTACTCATTATGCCGATGTGTTTGCGGCTGCATGTAATAACTCAGCTCTTGATGTAGATGGGTTGTCGAATGCCATGGGTGTCGCAGCTCCGGTCTTTAAATCAGCCGGGTATACGGTAGAAGACGCGGCTTTATATCTTGGAATACTTGCTGATAAAAATATAGAAGCAACGGAAGCGGCTAATGGTTTAAAAACAGGTATCACACGACTTGTTGCTCCTGCAAAGCAAGGAAAAGAAATGATGATGGATCTCGGTCTCATCACAGAAGATGCGGGCGGAAAGCTGGTAAACGCTTTTACCAATGCTGACGGATCCATGAAATCTACCATCGAGGTACAGCAGATTCTACATGATAAATTTGCAGATTTATCAGAATCGGAACAGATAGCGGCAGCGTCTGCGATATTTGGCAAAAACCAAATGTCAAAATGGCTGGCCCTTATAAATACAGCACCAGAAGAAGTTCAAGCTCTGTCGGATCAGCTGACAGATTGCGCCGGTACAACTCAGGAGATGGCTGACGCCATGATGAGCGGTTTCGGTGGCTCGCTTGAAAAATTAAAGTCAAGTATAGATGTGGCCGCCACATCTTTAGGAGAAGCATTAGCACCAACGATATCGAAGATAGCGGAGGCAGTACAGAAAGCTGTTGACTGGTTTAATTCTCTCGACGAAAGTCAGCAACAGATGATAGCTAAAATAGGACTCGTAGTAGCAGCCCTCGGCCCTGTGCTGATCATAGGTGGGAAAATAGTAGGCGGTCTTGGCTCAATCCTGACACTGGCTCCTAAAGTAGTAGGAGCGTTTGGCTCAATAGGAGGCGCTATAAGCGGATTTGTTGGAAAAGCCGGATCAGCGGCATCAACGGCGACATCCGCAACGTCAAGCATAAGTAAAATAGGAAGTTCGGCAGGAACGGCAGCATCAGGAATGTCATCGGCGGGAACCGCGATGGGCACGCTTGCACAGAATGCTCTTGGATTCATTGCGCTTGGAGCCGGAATACTTCTTGCTGCTGCAGGTATCGCCTTATTGGCTCAGTCAGCCATAGCGCTTGCTAAAGCAGGACCCGAAGCAGGTCTTGCCCTGCTTGCCCTTGTTGGAACCATGGCATTGTTTGCGGCCGGTGCCGCAGCCCTCGGTCCAGCACTTACAGCCGGAGCTGTTGGACTTGTAGCCTTCGGAGCAGCTGTGGCGCTTGTAGGCGTCGGTGTATTGGCAGCATGTGCCGGCTTGACTTTACTCGCAGGGCAGCTCCCGACAATAGTTCAATACGGAGGTCAGGCAGCGGTAGCGATTGCACAGCTTGGAGCCGCACTTGTGGTTTTTGCTGCAGGGTGCACATCAGCATCAGGCGGCTTGACTTTGCTTGCAGCAGGATTGCTTCTTGCTGCTGCAGGGCTTGGAACAGCCACAGTGGCCATGCTTGCATTTACTGTTGCAGTATTGGCTCTTAGCGCGGGAATGGTTGTACTCACTGCTTCAACAACAGCACTTGCCGTGGCAATCGGATTACTCGCAGCGGCAATCTTGGCACTTGGTGTTTCAATAAATACATCGACAAAATTGATCATTGAATCATTCCGGTTGATCAAGAAAGAGGCCGAAGATACATTCAATGGGATGTTAAAAATTATTGAAACGGTACTCGGATCAATATACAAGAAAGTAGAAGAAAAATTCGGGAAAGTAAAGGAATTTATAAAAGGCGTCGTCGAATGGCTCAAGAAGGCGTTTGATTTTGAATGGAAACTTCCCGATATCAAATTGCCGCACTTTAAGATAGATGGCAAGCTTTCACTTGATCCTCCATCTATGCCGAAGATATCCGTAGATTGGTATTCTAAGGCTATGGAGAACGGTATGATTTTAAATTCTCCGACTATATTCGGAGCGTCCGGAGGAAAGTTCCTGGGAGCAGGTGAGGCAGGATCCGAGGCGATAGTCGGTACCGGATCCCTTCAGAATATGATCACCAGTGCGGTAGCCGCCGCAGGAGTCGGCGGAGATATCGTCATTCCTGTATATGTCGGCAACCAGAAACTTGAGACAATGGTTGTGCAGGCTACACAGATCAACAACTATAGATCGGGAGGCAGATAATGGTCAATATCATCAAAGTGAACGACGAATGGCTTCCGAAGCCTGAAGGCGATCTCTCATATAAAGATGACAAAGTAAAGAGTGAAAAGGAATCCGAGGCAGGGACAACCCTTGCGATAGTGACAAGGGTGTCCAAGCTTACGATATCCGGAACCTGGAACTTGTCAGGAGCATGGATGCAAAAGTTCAGGGAATACAGAGATGCTGATACCGTCATGGTAGAAGTGTACTATCCGAACCAGTGGGCGCTGACTTCCCATGAATGCCAGTTTGAGATCACCGGAGAAAAGCATATAACGGATGCCAGGAAACAGCTTCCCGGAACAGGTGGGCTGTATGAGGTATCAGTGGAGATGAGGGAGCTGTAAATGTATAGCGTATCGGATGCATATAAGATAGCCATGAAGCGGCCGGTGCAACGGAGCAGACTACGCGGCTCAGTGACATCCGGACTCAGGGTATTCACTTATACAGAAAAAAATATAGAAAAAGGAAGCTTTCAGGTAACGAATCAGTGTTCCGGAAATGACGAAGTGGAGATCGGAACTGTATACACGGCGGAGCTTCAATGTACACTCATAGATCTTGATATACCGAGATACAGTTTACAGAAGGCTATCATCACTCCGAGGCATGAGCTTCTAACGAGTGAAGGATACGAAGCTGTTCCCCTTGGTATTTTTAATATCAAAGAAGCCAACTGGACGCAGACGGGCGTTGAAATTAAGGCCTACGACAACATGATCAAGTTCGATAAGTCATGCACATTATCGAACTCTCAGGGACAGATATATGACTTCCTGGTGATGGCTTGCAATGCCTGTCATGTTGAAATGGCCCAGGGAAGATCCGATATCATGGCGCTGCCGAACGGTGCGGCGGACCTTGCAATATATGCCGAGAATGATATCGAAAACTGGCGAGATCTGGTGTCATGGTGTGCTCAGACTACAGGAACCTATGCGACGATAAACCGCGACGGCCAGCTGGAGCTGAGAGCATACGGGACAGAACCGGTCGATGAGATTGACGCGACGCAACGCATCACCGGATCAAAGTTCTCTGACTTTGAAACGAGATACACAGGTCTGTCCTGCGTGAATATTGCAGCGCAGACTACTTCATACTACGGGCTTGAGCCCGATGACGGACTTACATATAACTTGGGATCGAATCCATTGCTGCAGTATGGCCTTGATGAGACTCTGGCCAACCAGCGTATGGCCATCCTGAACGCGCTGGCCATCATCGACTATGTTCCAATGGAAGTATCGATGATTGGATCCCCGGCCTATGATGTAGGAGATATCCTGAGATTCAAAGACGGAATCGCAGATGATACAAAGATATCCTGCATCACGAAGTACGACTGGAAGTACGGCGGAGAGTATTCCGTAACCGGCGTCGGAAAGAATCCGGATCTGTCAACCGCAAGGTCGAAGGTAGACAAGGATATATCCGGACTGATGTCGCAGACTCAACAGGATACAATGAAGTACTATGATTATCTCAATGCCCAAGCCTACCATATAGGTGATGGCGAAGAGGAAGAGATAATCGATATCAGATATATTACAGCCAAGAACACTCATGTAGACTTCCATGCAGAGATTAAGTATGAGCTTGAGACTACAGAGATCGAGGCCGTAGATGAAAATGAGATCCCGGTATACATTGAGAATGACGGGATCCTCGAAGTGACCTATATGCTCAATGGAGAAGAGGTTGATACCTATTATCCGGTAGAACAGGAATTTGACGGGACACACTTACTGCATCTTGTATTTACATGGTCAAGCTCAGCGAATGTCATAGGTAATTTTACAGTGAAGCTCAAGCTTGCGGGCGGATCTGTAGACATACCGATCCAGGGCGTCAGGGCATACATGGCCGGCCAGGGACTTGTTGGTGATGGCGAGTGGGACGGCAATGTCAATGTATCCGATAAGTTCAGAGCTCTTGACATGTACGAAGTCATCAATGACTTTGATGCGGAGGCAGCAGGCGCAACATACAATCCGGATGCTGCAGTATGTACAGATAGCTTCCTGTCGCCTGATATGTTTGATGTATTGTCATCGTTCGATGGTCAGGTTGGAGAGGTTTATGGATTGCACCGGTACACGGCGTATATTCCGGATGAACTTGAATACAATCATGAAGAGATAAGCATCATCAACGGACAGTTCGTACTCAATGAAGGAATAGAGTCATCAACGATCACGACTCCGAGCAGGCCGGCGAGTCAGATACTCAAGGTTACATCCAACATGAGCGGTACGAATGTCGGATTCATCGTATCGTTTGATGGCGGCGATAGTTGGTGGACATATACAAGCGACTGGGTGGTACCTGATTATACTCAGGATATGTACGGCATGTTCGAGTCAAAACTCAGAACCATAACACAGGAGAAGTGGGCTGAGAAGCTGGAGGGCGAGATCATGATCAAGGCCCTACTTCTTGCAAATGCTACACTTGCTGATATTCAAATATACTTGGAGGAAATGCTATGAAGGGACATATGAAGATAGAGCTCTTTGATGCAAAGACCGGAAAAAGGGAAGAAGTACATGAGGATGACAACCTCGTTACCAACGCGGTCAAGTATCTGCTTTCCTATGTGAACAGATTAAACAGGGCACCGAGTAACGATGTATTCCCGATCGCAACGAACTCTCTCGGAGGGGTGATGTTATTCGATGAGACTCTTGAGGAAGATGTTGAGAATGTGGAATTCCCTTCGGATGCACATCTGATCGGATACTCTGATCGGACGCTCAACACGGATAATCCGCAAAGAGGATCCTTCAATTCGCTCGAATCCGGAGACAGGGATGATGGGTATACAGCTGTATGGGATTTCGGAACATCGCAGGCAAACGGAACCATCAAGGCCGTATGTCTTACGAGCAACTATGCCGGAGCGAATCCATACCTCAGGATGTTTAGTGGAGATGTATATAGTTTGATGGGATACAGAAATGATCCTCTTAACCCGGACAACTATGCTCCGCTCCGTCAGGAAGGCGAGTATCTGTACTTCCTCAATATTGCAGACGGTAATGTGTACAGGTCGAAGTTCAATCCGTTCAAGATCCAGTCGGTACATGATCAGATGGGCTTCTCAAACAACATTGTGCTCGAACAGGTGGCAGACATGACCCAGCTGCCTACGCTATACGACATAGATCTATCGAAAAGGAATGACTTCTGGCTCGATGGAGATGATGGATACTTCTATATAGTAGGATTCCACTGGAACACATACAATAATAACCAGAGGTTCAACTACAGCACCGGAAATGTCATCTCGGTAAGGAAGGTCAAATATAGCGACGATTCCTGGGAGATAGGCGAAGAGCAGGTCATAACCATCGCGAATGCGGATCTGCATAACTGCGGCGGCGGATGGTACCGGATGTCTCAGGGATACCTGTACTGGGTATCAAGAGATAATACCAGTATCTATATCATCAATATGTCAAATACTGCAGATGTCCGGAAGATTGAAGTGGCCGGAGCGAACGAGAGTCAGATCCGTATCAATGATGCGCTCCGTTCTTCCATCAAGGGAGACGGTGTGGTATTCGGATATACCTTCAGGGTGCCGGATAATACGACCGACTATGTCAGATGGGGAATCATCCATCACGATGGCCTCATGACAAAGAGCGCCGCGACAGGTGGCCAGACATATGATGTATGGGATAAGCAGCCGGTATATAAGATTCTTGGAGTGTCCAGCGCGAGAAGATGGTCTTATCCGTATTATTATAGATCAGATATCACGCTCATGGCCGCATATCTTGGGACTATAAATAACCTATCAAGTCCGATAGTGAAGACAGCCTCTCAGACAATGAAGGTGACATATACACTGACGGATCTTGAGGAGGATGACGATGAGTAACTTCAAGATATCCTACAACGGAAAATCGAAGGTCATCAAGCGACTATGTGAGAGAGTGAACGGCCTGGCATCCCTGGGAGAGACTCATGAGAATGCATACTACGGCGACCTGGGAAAAGAGGCCTACGATCATTCACAGCTCCGGTCCGGGAATCCGCATAATGTAACAGCGGCTGATTTAGGACTCGAAAATGTACTGTCACAGATCAAAGCTATCATGGTGGCCATAGGTATGATCAAGACCTGGTGGACGCATAATGATGAACCTATTACAGATCATGAGGGTGTATTGCTCACATTCCACGGTGTAAGCGCTCCGGATGTAGAGAATAACCTCTTATGGCATTAAGGAGGGAAGCATGGCAGCAGATAGCAAAACAATAGACCAACTACCAACCAAAGACACTTTGAACTCGTCCGATATGTTTCCGGTCGATGATGGAGAGCAGACCTATAAGGTGCTGCTCTCTACTATTATAGCGAACATTCCGGGAATCGTGAGTATAGTCAGGTCGCAGGATGAGCAGAGCATAGTGATAACTGATCGCGATGGTCACGAGACTACGATCACGACTCATGACAACACAAAGCAGAATAAGCTGACTTTTGATGATAATCCAACTGAAAGCTCAAGCAACCCAGTAAAGTCCGGAGGCGTGTATGCTGCAGATGCAGCCCTGGCCAATGCCATATTGTTGGAAGCTCAAACAGCTCGTAATTCAGAAGGTGCCCTTCAGACCAGAATGACAACCGCAGAAGGGAATATCACTTCCCTGGGAACTGCAGTCAATACGATCAACAATACATCCCTTCCGGCCAAGATGGACAAGTCGGTATATGACTCTAACGGCGACGGAGTAGTAGATAACGCCAAGAAGGTCAATAACCATACAGTCGATAAGGATGTACCGTCGAACGCGGTCTTCACGGATACTGTATATGATGACACAGAGCTCCGGAACAAGATCGGCGACATGGCCGAGCTTGAGACAGAAGATAAACAGTCCCTTGTTGGAGCTGTTAATGAAGTATACGACAAGATAGATGATCTTGTCGTGGCCAACCAGGAGCTTGAAGAGTTCCACGGTTCGCAGACGATACTTGATTCTAACGGGGATCCGATACTTGATTCTTCCAGCGCAAGGATCCTCGATACATCCTACGGAGCTACAGGCGTAGTCAATACGCTCAATAATATAGTCTCATGGTTTAAGAACTCACTGTCGCATCTTATCCAGGACAGCGGATACACTGAGACTCAGGAACTTTATGAAATACTTAATTCATAGGAGGAAGAAAGAATGAGTAAGATCACAGATTATTCAGCCATCGAAGCGCTCAATTCCGGAAGCGTGCTGTTGGTTGACGGAACGGGCGGGACCAAGAAGATCCTGGCAACAAATCTGATGAAGGCCCTGGCTGAAGTATCGGATGATGTAAATTTGCACCGGAACACATACGGCGGAAGAAGCCTCGGTACCAGCGTATCAGCTGACCAGTGGGCTCAGATATCCGCTGGTACCTTCCACGGGATGCTGGTAGGTGACTACTGGACCATCGGAGGCGTGAACTGGCTGATAGCTGACTTTGACTACTGGCTTCATACCGGAGATACCGAGTGCACAGCGCATCATGTCGTAGTTATCCCGGAGACCTGCCTGTATAATGCGAAGATGAATGATTCAAATATCGTTACCGGAGCGTATGTCGGATCGGTTATGTATACGACCAACCTGGCCACGGCCAAGACGACGATCAACAATGCGTTCGGATCAGCGCATATATTGAGCCATAGAGAATACTTGGCAAATGCGGTAACAGACAACAGAGAGACAGCTCATGCATGGAAGGATTCAACTGTAGATATCATGAATGAATCAATGGTATATGGCGGGGAGAAATTCCATAACCAGATGCAGGGAACATCATGGGCTGAATATCATACTATTGACAAGACACAGCTGGCACTTTTCAGGCTGGATCCTACCAAGATAGTAGCGTTTTATAATAATGCTCGTGCGTACTGGTGGCTGCGTGATGTCGTGGGCTCGACGAGCTTCGCGTCTGTGTACAGCTACGGCATTGCGAACGACGCCAGCGCGTCGTACTCGATTGGTGTCCGCCCGGCTTTCGGTATCATCGGATCTTAAATCACCGCCCCTTGTGGGCGGGGATGGAGGGAAACAATGTCAAGCGTCCCAAAAGGCCGCCGGAAGGAATCGCCCTTCCAGGCGCGGCATAACTACTATAATCTTCGGGATGAGATCACAAGGCTCATGATCAACGACTTCGGATTTGATCAGGAGAAATACAATGCCAGGATAGAAAAATACCGGCAGGCTCACTCGAAGGCAGATAATACGGATAAGATCGTGGAACGGTGGAAGCGTAAGTCAGACGCCTTCAATAAGTGGTTCATAGATAAGGAATGCGACGCGGTACTTGATATCCTGCGCAAGATCGAGTCGGAGTTCACATACGGAAACTCGATATTCCCGTCAGAGACTCCGGCCAAGATGTGCGAATATCTTGAAAGAAGGAAACACATCACGGCAGCGATATCTTACTGCTATGTATTAAAGCAGGAGCTCCTGTATATTATCAGGACTTTGCCTGTAGATCTGAACAGATACTATCACTACGAGAAGGCGATAGATGCACAGATATCTTTATATAAGGGCGTGAGGCAGTCCGATAACCGATTCCTGAAGAATAAGAAAAAGTCGATTGATATAAGCGATGAGATCACCGGTATATCCGAGATCATTATCGCTTTATTCAATAAAATACGGGGCAATCTTTGAACGTGCGAACTGGTGGCTGCGTGATGTCGTGAACTCGACGAACTTCGCGAATGTGAACAGCAACGGCAATGCGAACAACAACAACGCGTCGAACTCGAATGGTGTCCGCCCGGATTTCGATTGTATCGAATGTAAGACCTTAAGATAGGCAATGATATGAAACCGAAAGGAAAGACTGTCCCTGCCGGATGGCTTAATGATAGCGCGCAAGCGGAGCTGTCCTATGCCAGTTTGATCCATGGTTTGTGATTACGATTGCAGCCTATCCGGATCTTAACCCGCGAGGGAGCATAGGAATGATTTTAACAAGTGATATGAATGTTCTGTATGATGCATTCAGAGCTTCAATGAACAGTAGCTCCTGGAAGACTGAGCCTCAGAGGTTTGAATCAGACTTCCTTATGGAGATAACACAGCTGTCAGATGAGTTGAATGACAGAACATATGTGACCAAGGAAAGAAATGTCTTCGTCACTCATGAAAGAGGTAAGGCGAGGCTGATCCATGGCGGCCGGATGCGAGATCGTGTGGTCAGGCACGCTTTATGTGATACTGTCATGAATCCGATTATAGACAGATACATAATCCATAATAATTGCGCGAGTCAAGAAGGTAAGGGTGTAGACTTTGCCAGGAAGAACTTCGAGAAGGATCTTCATAATTACTGGCTTGAGCACCGGACAAACGACGGCTGGATCTGCTTCATAGACTTCTCAAAGTTTTATGACAACATCCGGCACGACAGAGTCAAAGAGTCCGTCTGCAGGATCCTTGATGAACACTCCGCCTGGTTATTCTCGAGTATCATTGATACCTTCAAGGTGGATGTCTCCTATATGTCAGATGAGGAGTATGAAGGATGTATAGACCGGAAGTATAACTCGATCGAATACTATGAGACCATCCCGGAGGAGCTTCGGACCGGGAAGAAGTTCATGGCCAAGTCCGTGGATATCGGAGACCAGATATCGCAGAGCATCGGAGTATTCTTTCCTACTCCGATAGATAACTACATCACTATAGTCAGAGGATTCAAGCGGGCCGGAAGATACATGGATGATATCTATATGATCCATCACGACCGGGATTATCTCATCGAGACTCTTGAGGGAGTATGCGAACAGGCCGAGCGCCTGGGCCTGTATATCAATAAGAAGAAGACTCATATCTGCAGGTTATCAGATAAGTATAAATATCTTCAGTTCAGATATACGCTCACCGAGACCGGCAAGGTCATAAAGAGGATCAATCCCAAGGCAACGACCAGGGAGAGAAGAAAACTGAAAGCATACAAGAACCTGCTTGATAAGGGTGAGATTGAGTATGAAGATATAAAGCAGGCATACATGAGCTGGATGGGAAACTATGCGCGTGTTATGTCCAAGAAACAAGTTAAGAACATGAAGGAACTATATAAACAACTATTTAAGGAGGATCTACGATGGAAGGCAAAAAACTGACAATGATACTTTCAGATGGCACCAAGCTGACAGATCTGTCTCTTAATGGGAATAACTATATTTCCAGCAAGAAGGTCACAGCTGCCGACTTTGAGGGCAAACTGCAGAAGGTTATGGTGACTGACGGCAAGGAACAGGAGACATACAACAACTGCCGCCTGGTCCAGATAACACAGGAAGGCAAGGACTACTGGTTTGTTATTGAAGAGATGTCTCAGCAGGAGCTCTTTATGCTGCAGACACAGGCTAACATCGATTATATAGCAGCGATGGTTGATATCGAATTATAAGGAGGGATACTATGCACAGCAAGAACTACGAAAAAGTAAAGACATACTATGATACAGGCGTATGGAGCAAAGAAAAGGTGCATGATATGGTCACTCATCCTGAGAGCAATCCGTGGATCACTCCGGACGAGTACGAGGAGATCACTGGTGAAAAGTATGAGCCTTGAGAAACTTGTAATTGAGCAGGAAGAACAGATCGAGAGACAGAGTAGAGTCATCCGGGATCTGCTCATGCAAGTTATCCAGCTTAAGCAGCTGGTGAGCGAGATGATGGATGCGGAGGATGATGCAAAGTGAAAAGAATAATAAGACTGTTTGTGATGGTGGCATGCGTCTTGATGATGCATGTCACTGTTTATGCTGAGATAAACTACGATCTTCTGTACAACTGGGCATATCAGCCGGCCAACGTGCAGATGAATCTCGTGCTTCAAAATACAAATATACAGGTTGTAGATAGACTTCCGTGGGAATCTCCGGATCTCTATGAAACTTATGCATATACGACTATGAATGTGGTTCCTGGAACGCGGTATGTATCCAGTATTGATATGTATATCAAGAAAGGATGCGAGTATGCCCTGACTCATGAAGTTGGCCACTGCATAAGCAACTACAATCATTCTGTATATTGGTGGTGTGAACAGCCTATATATGATCAGATCTGGCAGATCGAGAGGCGAAACTGCATCCTGTTATATCAAGGTTGGGATAATAAGCTTGAGTATTTTGCATGTGCTTATGATGCATATATAAGATATCCTGAGATGCTTAAGCAATCATGTCCCATGACATACAACTACATCCAGGTAGTTTTAAACTATACATAATACAGGAGGGGCCGATGGATCAGACAATAACACTGCAGGCGCTTGTACAAAGTGCGGCGCTAATAGTAGGCATGTGGGGATTTATAAAAATAATAATGGAGATCGTCAAAGCTATCAATGCGAGACATGACAAAGAAATGGAATGGGACAGGACTAAGGAAGACCTCGAAAAAGGAAGGCAGGAGATAATTGAAAGGTACGATCAGAAGTTATCAGAACTCGAAAAGATGATCGTTGAAAATTATGCACAGACAGAAGCAAAGATTCAGGAGCTTAATGCAATAAATCTTCTGTTGACTAAAAGTATAAGAGCTATCCTTGCCGGCCAGATCGAGCAGGGGCTTAACGGCCCGGTCACGGAAGCAAAGCGAGCCCTAGATGAATTTATTGATAGTAAGGCGTTTGATTAAATGAAAAGAATACTCAAAGATATCCTGTCGCTGATTCTGATAGGATTAGGCATAATTGGAATATTCTATCTCGCGATCTTGTATGTCGCGGTCATTGTATTGCTCGGAGGACATATCCCTATATGAACACAGTGTATCTGTATATATGCCTTATATCTATATGGCTGCCTGCGGCAGCAGGCATTGTGTTAGGCATCGTGTTGTGGCTGTCAGGAGGTTGATATGAAGTATCCTATCACGAGGTTTGTGAAGTGGCTTAAGAGAACAAAAGAAAAGAGACATAACAAAGTCAGGGCCTTATTCTACAAGGTCCTTCTTATTTGCGTGGAAGTGTATGCTATGGCCATGCTGGGCATGTCCTACTATCTGGCATACATCGGCCGGGATGTTGTCCTGGAAGAACTCTCCAAGACGATAACGAAAGTTATCGTCTATCCGTTCATAGCATTTACTATCAACCGGACAGTAGAGAACCTGGCCGAAAAGAATACAACGAAGTTTCATACTCCGATCGGGGAGATCCCGTTCGATGAAGAAGAGGAGGGAGACGGATGAAAGAATTATTCATAACCGGATTATTTTTTGTATCAATACTGACAACGCTGACCGTGGAAGCGATCAAGAAACTCATGGAGGGCAAACCGTACAATGCGAATCTCCTGGCCGCCATCGTGGCCACGGTCTTGTCTATATTCACGGCGATATTCTATGTGATGTATAACGCGGTATCGGTGAGCATTCAGGTCATACTGGCAACTATAGCCTTCGCGTTTTTCTCATGGCTTGCATCGATGGTCGGCTTTGATAAAATCAAGCAGCTCATCCAGCAGTTCACAAAATAAGTGAGGTGATTCTATGACACAGCAGGAACGGGAGCAGTGGATAGAAAAGCTTGCAGGATATGTGAAGCAGTACGCTCCACAGTTCAATATAAAAGTAATAAGTCCTATTGTGGCCCAGGGGATACTTGAGAGCTCCTGCGGCACCAGCCCAAAGGGACAAAAGAATAACTTCTTCGGTCTCAAATACCGGCCGGGCCGCGTAACCTGCCACAGTGGATTATTTTGGGATGGTGGATCCGAACAGAATCCGGACGGTACATACAAGCCCATCACAGACCAGTGGTACGTCTTCCCGGATATGGAGATGGGAGTCCTGGGATACTTTCAGTGGACGAATATCGCTGCATATTCTTCTCTCAAGAACCTCTCGGACCCGTATCAGTATCTGGTTAATATCAAGGCCTGCAATTATGCGACATCTCATGACTATGTTAAGAATGTATGGCAGAAGGTTATTGATTATGATCTGACGCGCTTCGATCATGTCGCTGCAAATGTGGTCTCGGATGTTAAGGTGGCTATAGATGCCGGACACGGATCCGAGACAGCAGGCAAGAGAACTCCGGACGGGTACCGGGAGCATTGGATCAATGTATCGTGCGCATCCTTCGTCGATGCAGCACTCAAAAGATGCGGTATAAATACTCTCAGGGTAGCCTGGGATGATACGAATGCCAAGGACGATGAAGATCTGCCGCTGGCCAACAGGCAGAAACTTATAAAGCTCAACAAGTGTCAGGTATCCGTAAGTATGCACGCGAACGCATACGGATCCGGATGGAATGATGCCCAGGGAGCAGAGACTTTGATAAGCAATAAAGCTCCGGGGGATTCTCTTGCGCTGGCCAAGAAGGTACAGTCATATCTTATCAAGGGAACTCCGCAGAAAAACAGGGGAGTGAAGACTCAGGCCCTGGCCATGTGTAACTGTTCCACTATGGGAACCAAGGCATCTATACTCGTAGAGATCGGCTTCATGACCAACAAGGCCGAGGCGGATCTCATGAAGACGGATGCATTCTGCAGAGAGCAGGCGGAAGAAGTCGCTCATGGTATCTGCGATTATCTGGGAGTCTCATATGTGGAGTCTACAGATTCAGTGATACATACTATCGTCAACGAGATTAAGGAAGCTCCTAAGTCGAGCTATCTTGTAAGAATAGATACGGATGTCTTAAATGTCCGGGCAGGAGCCGGGACACAGTATCCAAAGACAACAAAGGTTAAGCGCGGCCAGGTTTATACCATAGTCGATGAGCTTAACGGATGGGGCAAGCTTAAATCCGGCGCAGGATGGATCAAGCTGTCCTACACAAAAGAGATATAATCTCATGTTTGCTTTCCTCTTATCAGGGCCTACTTGTGCCGACAGGTAGGCCCATTTTTTATGCTCATTTTCGTGTCCAGTATTCGTGTCCAGTAGTTGTCTATCCGGGTGTAATATTGACTAATATGTTGGATATCGTCTATTATAGTAGACAAGTAAAAATTCAGGCTTGATGCATATTTGTAGACAAACGGCTTAGATACGGGTATAATGTTCGAAGAGCCTGCGAAGGGTTCAAGTCCCACCGCCGGCACTACAAGAGCTCAGTGTTTACTGAGCTCTTTTTCTTTTGTGTCCAGTTTTGTGTCCAGTAGTTTGCAGATTAGAGAAATAATCATTGATCTTATTGTTAGCTTTCTGGGCTTCCTGATCCAACGCGTGCCGGTATATATTTTTGAGAGTAGAATCGGATTCCCATCCGCCTCGCTGCATTATATACGCGTCAGGAATGCCGATAGCGTGTTGAATCGATGCTGAGTAGTGTCTGAGATCGTGAAAGCGAAAATAAGGCACTCCTGCGCGCCTCAGAAGCCTATGAAAACGCTCGGTAACAGAGTTCGGATTCAGACTTATGATCTGACCTTTTATTCCCTTGAGCTCTTTCATCACAAAATCAGGCATGGAGATGAACCTGTCTCCGGCCTCGGTCTTCGGTATCATCTTAAGTTCCCACTCATTATCCTTCCGGAGCACAATAGCCTTGTGCACATGGATCACATTCCCGGATATATCAGAATCAGTCAAGGCACATATCTCTGAGCGTCTCATAGGACCATATGCAGCCAGCAGGATAGCAATGAGCATGTCTCTGTCCTTCTCCTTCCGAATCTGGTTGATGACCTTCACGACCTCATCATCGGACGGAATATACAGATCCGGCTTCGACTTAGCCGGGAGAGCCGTTGTGAGACGCATAGAGGGCCGTTCTTTTTTAAAGACAGAAGATATAAGGCCGTGCATGTTCCTGACGGATTTTGAGCTTAATCCGGACGCACAGGCATTATTTACGAAGTTCTGTATATCATCCTGGGTAATGTCATCGATCTTGCGGGGTCTGAGTGAGTCGAAGTTGTTCTCGGCCAGCTGCTTATATCCCCGGATAGTGGAAGCACTGAGTACAGATTCCCTTCCAGCGATGTAACCATCAAGAGCCTCGCCGAATGTGAGGATCTTATTGGAAGCAGCTTCCCGCTTCTCCAGCATATATTTTGTTGCGAGATATTCAGCTTCCTTCTTTGTGGCTGCCGTAAACGACTTCCGGATATCCTTGCCGTTCTTATCCTTGCCGACATATACCCGGACACGATATTGACCTGAAGGGAGCTTCCTTGCGGTTGCCATATTCATCCTCCCATTAAAGTGAAAAATGATTGTTTATTTTGCACCGGTACAACCTGCTCTTTTTGAAGAGCTTCGGTTGGAGGATCAAGCCTGTAAACAAAATCCGGTTGCTTTTCCTCAATAAGATTAAATAACAATAGGCCTGTAGCAAATGCATCAGATAAAGCGCTATGTTTCTGCACCATAGGTATTCTGTAATAGTCACATAGGGAAGACAAAGAATAATCAATAACCTCATCCTTCTTTATAAGCCTATGTGCCTGTTCGAGAGTATCTATATATTTTCTCTTAACGTCCAGTACTTTACTTCCGGAATAAAAAATAAATTTAAGATCAAATTCAAGGTTGTGTGCTACCAGCATAGATTTACCAATGAATTTATCAAAAGAAGGGAGTATTTGACCGATCAGAGGAGCAGAAGCTACCATATCATCCGTAATATGATTTATCTTTGAAGCCTCTACAGGAATAGATCGCTCCGGATTAACAAAAGAATGATATTTTTCTATAGGTTCCCCATCATGATATTTAATAGCTGCCAGTTCAATGATTCTATCCTTACTTGGTGCGAGGCCGGTAGTCTCAGTATCAAACACCACAATATCTGAATAGGATCCTTTTGGAGTGATATTTGCAAAATCAAAAGACTCATACCTTTTCTGACGAGCATATGGATCCTCGGAAAGTGATATTTCATATTCCGGAAGATAGCGTATCCATGCCGCCATTTTTGCCTTCTTTTCATTATCAATCTGTTCCTGGCGCTTTTTGCGCTCCTCTACATCCCTGATATGTTTTGAACAGCTGGCACAGTATCCGACTTCATCGAGATGCCCAAATATAATTCTACGCCCACATAATAAACATTTACCCATAACAGGCCTCCTTATCCTGCCCTACTTGATGACTGTAAACCTGTATCTTGCCTTTTGACGCCTAATGCGCCCGCTATCATATCCTTTGCGTCATCTGATTTTAGACGATAAGCTCTAATAATATCCATTTCTTCCTGAGATAAAATCATCCCGGCAGCAGGCTCAGATCCGGTCATCAAGTATTCCATTGAAACATTAAAATAATCAGCTAAAATTTTCAGTCTCATAGCAGATATCGTATCCGTTCTTGACTTTTTAATTGATGCATTGCTAAATCCCAGTTCCTTTTCCAATTTTGAAAAATTAGTCTTACGGAGCTCACATAG
Source organism: Anaerovoracaceae bacterium (assembly GCA_045116695.1). Lineage (GTDB taxonomy): Bacteria > Bacillota > Clostridia > Peptostreptococcales > Anaerovoracaceae > Crickella. Next base: position 26,064 of record JBGUME010000020.1, read on the forward strand.
AGCCTTAAGTCGTTCTAACATAATTAGTCCCCAATCTAATTTTATTGTTGACAAATAGATTGCAGGCTATTATTATAAGGTCATGGGGTAGCCCACAGGCTAATAATAATAGACTACAGTTAAAATTATCTCACACTTTAATTTTAGACTATAGGCTAATACATATCAACCACAAGATGTGCTGCCCCATATCTACATATAGTGAAAGGAGGCTCAAGATGATAAACGTTGAATTGATCAAGGAAAAAGCAGAGGCACTGGGAATGAATATCTCGCAGCTTGAAACAAAGGCAGATATAGCCAATGGCGTAATTGGAAAATGGAAAACTGCTTCACCTAAGATCGAAACAGTGTTAAAGGTGGCCAAGGTACTTGGATGCACCGTTGATGAACTAATGATATAGCAAGGAAGATTGAGAGGAGAAGGTTATGGAAGTGAAGAGCTTCAGGGAGTATGAAGGTCGCAAAACTATCTACGGGGTTACAGGGACAACCCGCCCGTCTGATGCAATTAACGCAGTCATCAAGAAAAAGAAAGAAAACACCAACAGATTCATAGAATACAATACCAGGTCCGGAGTCATAGCTCCGTTCGGAGACGACAAGATCGGATTATACAAGAAGGGCGATGCAACCGGAGAAAACTGCATCATGGTATGGAGGTAGACAATGCCGAGAGTCAAGATAGGAATCAATGAAAAAGACCAGGGAATACTGATAGCAGTCAACAAGTACATGCTGATACAGGACTGGAGCATGAAGGACCTGGCCCGCGTGACCTGCATACCTAAGAGCACGCTGAGCAAAGCCCTGAAGGATATGTCTTATCTGAAGATATACCAGCTGAGACTTATCTATGATGCGCTCCGGGTACCGGCAGATGAAAGGGTAGGGTTGTAATGGATGGATTAACAATCATGATCATTATCGCATCCGCTATGTTGGTCTTCGCAGTGGCCGAAGCCATGAGGCTGGTAGCGATTGAAATAATTGAAGGGATACAGGAAAGGAGGAGAAGATGCAGAAGGCGAAGAGGGTACCGACGAGGATCCACTGTCGTAAGATCGACCGTGAAGTGGCACGACATGCGATGAAGAAACAGCGCATTCCGAAGCCAAACAAGAGACTGTCCGCCAACTGGCGGCTATTCGCAGAAAACTAAGAGAGGAGTATGAACGATGGAGGTAAAAGGTTTCAGAGTAAGAAGCGGTAAGGGGAGCAGAGACATCTGCATGATTTCATCTGAGGATGTGGCCAACTATGTGATCGAGCACTACGAGAGCGGCAAGACAGATGAAATAGTAGTTAAACCTATCGTTGATGAAGAACCGGCTCTCAGAGAGCGGTATGTGTAACGGGAGGGAGAACAACATGAATGAAATTCAGATCTTTAACAATGAGGAGTTCGGAGATATCCGGACAGTAGAGATAAACGGCGAGCCGTGGTTTGTAGCCGGTGATATAGCAAAAGCTCTCGGATACAGAATGGCCAGCGACATGACTCGCAGAATCGATGAAGAAGACAAAGGATACGCAAAATTGCGTACCCAGGGCGGCGAGCAGGAAATGAGCATTATAAATGAGAGTGGATTATATGCCGGTGTATTTTGTAGCAGTTTAAACAGTGCCAAGAAGTTCAAACACTGGGTAACATCCGAGGTCCTTCCGTCCATAAGGAAGACCGGAGGCTATAATCTGCCGCAAACATACGCGGACGCGCTCCGGGCCCTGGCGGATCAGGCGGAACAGACCGAGAAGCTGCGTCTTGAAAACAGCGAGATGAAACCGAAGGCCGACTTCTTTGATGCGGTCGCCGGAAGCAAACAGGCCATATCCCTGGGAGATGTGGCCAAGATCCTCAACTATCCGAAGATAGGCAGGAATAAGCTCTTCGAGATACTGAGAGATCAGAACATATTACAGAACGACAATATTCCATATCAGAAATATATCGATGCCGGATACTTCCGTGTTATAGAGCAGAAGTACAACGCGGGCGACGAAGTGAGAATCAGCTTCAAGACACTCGTATATCAGAAGGGCGTTGATTATATCCGTAAAACATTGAACCAGGTGGTAGCAGCATGAGAGACAACATAGAAGAGATCGTATCAGGCACCAAACAGACAGGATATTTGAAAACACGGCATACAAAGGTCAGCACTCTCAGCAAAGAGTGGAAGTACTATATTCCGCTTGATTTTGAAGAGAATAAGCTTGTCGAGTTCAGATACTTCAACGGCCGGATCTACGGTGACATCATTGAGAAGCTTGGCCTGATTGAAGATATCCTTGAGGTCATTTCCATCGACCAGCTGATGGCCCTGGTAAAGACGAAGAGGAGAAGATGATATGGGAAGAGGCAAATTCTACTGGCTCAAGCTCGATAAAGACTTCTTCAAGCGCCACGACATTAAGATCATCGAGTCGATGCCAAACGGGAAGGATTATATCCTGTTCTATCTCAAGCTCCTGTGTGAGAGCCTCGATCATGATGGCAGCCTCAGATTCAATGACCAGATTCCATATAACGAAGATATGCTGGCCACAATTACGAACACAAATCCGGACACGGTCCGGAGTGCTATCAAGGTCTTCTCTGAATTAAAGATGATCGAGATTTTGGATGATGGAACATACTTCATGAATGCGGTCAATAAGATGATCGGATCAGAGACGAAGTGGGCGGGATATAAAAGAGACCAGAGATACAAGACTGTTGAAGTCAATAAGTCAATAGAGCAAAACGAGCCTGCAAGAATTGGACAATGTCCAACAGATGTCCAACAGGAGTCCAAAAATTGTCCAAGAGAGATAGATATAGAGATAGAGAAAGAGATAGAGATAGATAGAGAGATAGAGAACACGCGCGTGAGGCTCGGAATATATAACAATGTCCAGCTGACCAAGGGCGAGCTCAATGAACTTATGAGGATCTATCCAAACGACTACCAGGACATGATCGAGAACCTGTCCACATATATGAGGTCCAAGGGCAAGTACTACGAAGACCACTACGCGACCATGATGGCATGGAAGCGCCGCGACGAAGCCAAGGCCAAGGAAGAAAAGAAGCCCGGAAACTACTGGGATGAGTTCGACAAGCTGAAGGAGGAACTTAAGAATGACGAAGGATGAGACCATGAACCTGATCACAAAGATAAGAGCATACTTCCCTTCATGGAATCCCAAGGTCTCGCCGCGTGAGCTCCTGGAGACATGGTTTGATGGCCTGCGTAAATATGAGATCGCTGCAGTCGAGGATATGCTCGAAAAATACATACAGTCGGATGAATCCGGATATGCTCCGGCCATAAGTCAGCTTATTCCGAAGCAGAACAAGAACGGCTTCACCGGAAGGATATATTCTCATGCTGATTTTGTCGAGATGGAGAAGGCCGCACTGGCAGATCTGAGAGGTAGCTGACATGAACATACCGAACGACATAGAGATAGTATTCGAGGATTACTGCCAGGACTGCTGCAAAAGCGATCCTGTGATCATATCCCGCGAGATAGGACTTGAAGACAATCAGCGCACTATACAACGGATCAGCTGCAACAATATATCGATCTGTCAGAAGGTCCGGAGCATGGCAGCGATTGAAGAAGTAAAGGAACCGTTCAAATGAGCGAAGAAGTAAATCTCTACATCAAGACATCCAGGGAGAGTCCGAAGCCCGGAGCAGGATCCTACATAGCAATCCTGGAGGCAACGACTGAATCCGGCAAGACCGGAACCCTGACACTTAAAAAACAATATGACCAGATCACTCCGCATCAGCTGGAGCTTAATGCCATAAACGATGCGTTGCACCGGTTCAAAAGACATGTTGAGGTCAAGATCCATTCAGAACATGGCTGGTTTGAGACCATCAGAACACGGGGCTGGTTTGAAAAGTGGCAGAAGAACAGCTGGTTCGTGAAGGGCAAGCGGGCAGCAGGCGCGGAAGTACTTGAAGAGATATGGATGCTTGAGCATGTATGCGGCATCACCATATTGAGTACGGACAAGGACCTGGGAACATTCAAGACCTGGCTTGACGCGGAGATCGAGAGAGGGGAGACAAGATGAAGAGCATCATTCCACAGGAAGATGGGACATGCTGGTTATGTCAGAGGCTTGAGCTCAATCCGAGATACTTCCGGAAGGGAGAACTCGACACTCATCATGTATTCTACGGCACGGCCAACAGAAGACAGTCCGAGAAGTACGGCCTTAAGGTCAAGCTATGCAAGGATCATCATACTGACGGCAAGAAGGCAGTACACAGGGATCCCATCACAGACGATTACCTCAAGAGATATTCTCAGAAGCTTTTTGAGGAGAAGTACTCACATGAGAAGTTTGTGGAGGTATTCGGAAAATCATGGTTATGAACCGGCGACCAGCTGGGCCGGTCCATATAGGGTTGAAACACCTGGCGAGAGCCAAAAGAAACCGCTGGTACCTGTATCACAATATTATAAGCCATTTCAAGGGTCCCGGTTCCGGCCGGGATCCGGAAGGGGAGAGCAATGCAAGCAAAATATCACTATAACCTCTATCATCCGGACGGGCATATAGTCGGCGTTGATGTGACTCGTTCGGAGATAGCCAAGCTCATAGGATGCCCGGAGGACTCGGTAAATCAGAAGCTCAGACATATGGCAAGAGGGCAGAAAGCCAAGCTTCACCAGTACAACATAGAATGCATCCTTGACAGAACAGATCCTCCGGAAAATAAAGCAGCGAAAAATCTGCTCATGCTGGAATGGGATAAAACAGTCGCGCCATTCAGGAAATTGGCAGAAAGGAGAACAACATGTACGACAGATTCGGAGAATTTGACTCCTGGGAAGAATTAAACCAGGCAGCCCAGGGCCAAAAAGAAGAAGGAGATGAAGAAGCCCTTCTCATACTGGCCAAGGAAAACGGCATCGACAAGGAAGATGCAGAAGATTATTTCGACGGAGCCATTCAGGAATTATGCACTCCGCTGACAGCTGCCTTCGGGAAGCTGCAGGTAGAAGATGATGATCTTAAGACCAAGGACATCATGAAGGACTGGTGGAACTACATCATGACCTTGGTAGCAGCTGATGAGCAGATGGCCATAGCAGTCCGGAAAAAAGGTAAGAGCCTCAAGGGATGCATCGGGGAGCTGCTTAAGTGGAGCTTCAACCATCAACAGCAGGTTGACAAGGATATCTTAAAGGCAGCAGGCGTATCAGCAAGCAAGGTCACGCTGGGTATTCCCGGAATGGGAACAGCCCACAAGATCATCAAAGAATATTACCTGGGAGGTAAGTAAATGGATCCGGAGAACATCAAATACCTTAAGCCGGTACCGAATATATACGAGTACGGCCTCAAACAGATTACAGTAGCCCATATCTTTTACAAACGACGCGGAAACTATGCACACTGCCTCTGTAGTGAATGCGGAGCAGAATATGAGATACGAACCACATCAACCGGAGATCCATTCCTGGACGATGCTGCCCGGATCGAGATGCCAAAGAGGGACGAAGAGACGAAGTGCCGGTCCTGTAAGATTAAGGCAACCTATAAACCGGCCGGAAGCTTCGCGGCCGAATGGTACGAAGCCCATATTGTGACCGGAAAGAAGATAAGCGATACAGAATTTGTCTTCCGGGCCTTCTGGCTCAACAAAAAGATCATTAAGAACTGCAGGATGGCGTTCAGATGCGTAGAGATCCGGAGGATCTATCTGCAGAAGGGCAAGAAACCGATCAGATTCTCACCAAGTTATTATGATGACAGCAAATGGTGCCAGGGAGGATCTGGAGACACATACAGATACAAGGTGCATCCTTCCACATTCAAGGAAATAGCCAAGACCGGGATGTTCAAGTATGTTCCGAGATGCGAAAAGATCGAGGACACATATTATGACGATTCATGGGTGATGGATTATTATATCGCGGCTGCGAGATATCCGGACATGGAGATGATCCTCAAACTGGGAATGGAAGAGCTGGCCGACGGACTTGTAAAGAAGTGGCCACTTAACTTCAATCCGAGGGGGAAAGAAATCCACAACCGTCTAAGGATAAATAAAGAGCACTTAAAGCTATTCATAGAGCAGAAGGGGAACCTTAAGACCTTAAGTCTCTTGCAGCTTGAGAAAAAAACCGGACAGCATTGGAGCGACGAAGAGTTCCAGATCGTCAAAGATATCGTCGAGGGCAGCTATGACGGAATGGCAAAGCTTAAGACAGCCATTGAATATCCTTCACTCATAAAGCTCAGAAACTACTTCCGAAAGAAGGGCATCTACTACAAAGAAGAGAAGAACTACAGTGAAGCGTATAAGGCAAGGAATGAATACTTCGATTATCTGAATTTAAGGATAAAACTTGGATATGACATGACAAATGACATAATCATTTTCCCTAAGGACATCCACAGGAGACACAACGAAATGGTTCTCGAGAATGAGAAGGAAAAGTTTGCAATAAGGGAGAGAGAAGTCCGCAAAAAATATCCAAATATCGAGAAAAACTACAAGAAGTATTCGGATATATATGCAGCCGCGGCAGCAGGCTATATAATTCGCCCGGCCAAGGATGCAGCCGAGATCGTAGCTGAAGGAAGATATCTTCATCATTGCGTAGGTCTTGATACATATCTGTCAAAGCACAACAAGGGACAGAGCATTATCCTCTTTCTGAGAAAAGCTTCAGAGAAGGACATTCCCTTCATTACGATCGAGATCAAGGGAGACAAGATCATTCAGTGGTACGGAGCATATGACAAGAAACCGGAGCCGGAGTACTTCCAAGCCTGGCTTGATACATACACCGAGGAGCTCCGGAAGCATAATCAGAAGCCCGAAAAGAAGAAAAAAACAGCATAGGAGGGAAACATGGAAGAAATATCAATCAGAGAAGTCAACAATTTTGTAACACTCAAGCAGGCACTCGGCCAGGAGCTGACCAAGACCTCACAGAGCTTCATCAGGATCGGATATCTCTTGAAAAGAGCCAGAGATGAAGAAGAAATCCTTAAGGACTCCGGATATTCAGATGTCAACGAGTTCGCATCAGCTGAGTTCGGGCTGGATCGGAGTCAGGTATCGAGATTCACAAGGATAAACGACAGATTCTCAATAGGCGGATATTCCGAGCACCTTAAGAGCGAATATGAGCAGTACGGATCCGCGAAGTTGTCCCTGATGTTGACTCTTCCGGATGAGATCAACGAAGAACTCTCTCCGGAGTACTCAAAATCCGAGATAAACGCGATAAAGACTGAATACGAGGCCGAACAGAAGATATCCGACATGGAAGTCCTGATGGAAGATACGGAAGGGATCCCGGATGAGTTCATAGCTGCCATCGTCAAGGAATTGAACGATGAGCATCCTGAACCGGTGACGAACTTCCATGATTCTTATGAAATGGCTCAAAAACTGAATGTGGAGCCTGATTCGATGGACGTCAAAGAGGCCTTCATGCCGGATGGAGACAGAACCTACTCGATAAGGATCCCGGGACAGGGAAGATTCATGGTCAACATGAAGGAGGCGGGGATCACGATCGTCAACCTGCGGGCCCTGGATGAGAAGTCGCCTCTTTCGTGGGATGAGTTCTATGAAGCACTCAAGATCGACATGGCCACAAGGACATTCGCGGTCGAAGAGGAGAAAAAGCCGGAGAAGAAAGAAAAGCCCAAAAAGGTCGAACCATCGAAGCCCAAAGAGAATAAATATGTCAAAGAAGTCCGGGAGTTCCATGAACGGGAAGATGCTGCACCGGTGCAACAGGAAGAAAAAACCGCAGAAGTCCAGAATGAGGAGCCTGTAGAACAATGTCAGGACAATGTACCACAGGAAGACATCAGCGAGGGCCTGGATGAGATCCCGGAGGAAGAGACGCCGGCAGCAGGTCCCGAGGAGAAGGGTCCGGTAGATATCACGCATCCTGGATTATATTCAAAAGTGGAACCGGAAGAAACCATTAAAGCCGTAAGCCGAGAGGAGCATCATTTGGCAGCAGGCCCCAGTGATCTGACGGCATTTCAGAAGCAGGTCATTGATAAGCTGGATCTTATGAAGGGCATAATTTTAGGCATGGAGACAACGAGGGAAAACTGGAATAAAATCACGGATATGTTAAGAGAGACGATCACACTTATCAATAAGTCAACGTTTTAGGAGGTGAATTATGAACAAGAAAATAGCAATCATATCCTTTTTACTCATAGCACTAACAGGTATTACAGCCTGCGAAACAGAAGCACAAAGGGTATCGTACAACATATCGCAGGAAGCCGATAATTTCAACACCATAAGACAGATCACGGTGATCAACTGCATCCAGGGGGATGTTCTATTCCAGATGACCGGGAAGATGTCAATTACAGCTGACACAAACGATAATCAACTTGAAGTAATAGTTGAGGATGATAATGGCCATTATAAAAAACACTTCATAGGTCTCTCAGATAATGTGACATATGTAGTAGAAGACATCACAGATGGGGATGTATCTAAATATCACTATACTCTCAACTTCAACCCTAAAATGTGGATACCGGTAGATATAAAAACAATAGATTAAGGAGGGCAACATGCAGAAGGCAGATGGAGAAGATCCGGAGATTAAGATAGGCGACTGGATCCAGTGTAAGGACCGGGATGACATGATAAACACAATGCATGACTTGATAATGGATGGCATTGATACAGATTTCCGATACATCCGAAACGGAGTAAAGGGCCTATGGTTGGAGGTGATTTCGATTGGATGACGAATATTATGATCAATACCACAACAATCGGAATTTCAAGGACTATGTAGATGCATATTGCAAGAGTCGCGGCTTGGGAATAATCGAAGCACTTGGCCACATAACCGTCAAGGAAGTGGCCAAGTACTACAAGACTAAGAACGCAGATGTTATTCCGGCGCCGGGGCAGCAGGCGAGTTGTGATACGAGGAGGTAAACATGTTACATCACTTAAAAATCAAGGAGGAGTTCGCTGATGCGATAGTAAGAGGCGAGAAGACCTTCGAGATCAGGATAAACGACAGAGGATTCCAGAAGGGGGATCTGATAGAGTTCATAACAGTCCAGGAGGATCTTCCCTTCCCGGATTGCCATCCTATCCACAACCGGACATACGAGATCACTTATGTCATGAATGGATGGGGACTTAAAAACGGATATGTGGTCTTCGGGATCCGGGAGACAAAACAGACAGAATGGATGCCGTGCTCGGAAATGTTACCGGCCCGCTCCGGAGAGTATATGGTCACATGGACGGCCGACTGGGATAACAAATGCGGCCGGACGAAGCCCATGTTGGAGATGCTGGAATTTGAATATGATCCGATGGATCCTGAATGGGACACTACAGTCATAACAGACAGAGGATACCAAAATATTAAGGTCACAGCCTGGAAGGATCTTCCGGAACCTTATGAGGAGGACTGAGATGTCAAGGAAAACAATTCCGAAGAAGATCCGGCAGCAGGTATATGAGAAGTATGATGGCCATTGCGCATATTGTGGAATCAAACTTGAAATGAAAGACATGCAGGTTGACCATATAGATCCGGTATATCGAGCATATTACGATCATCGGGAAGTCGATGAGAGCATCGATAATTATAATCCGGCATGTCGGGCCTGTAACTTCTACAAGGGCGTATGGCCGCTCGAAAAATTCCGGAACAATATACAGCATATGTTGATCGGGAAGCTCCGGAAAGATTTCAACTACAAAATGCTGGTTAAGTACGGAATGATTCGAGAAGACTTCAAACCGGTGAGATTCTATTTTGAGGAGATGGATAAATGCTGAAGCCAACAGTCAAGGCAAAAGAGTTTGAAAAATATGGATTCAAGAGATGCAAGAGACCATACGGTAATTCGGAATGTTATTACCTATGTGTGGCCAAAGGAATCAAGATGATATTTGTGTCAGATATCATGTATGCAGTCAACGACTGGAAAGAAAATGATCCGAGGATACATAAAAATCCAAACTGCAGATACAGCGATAACAGAGATGCAATGGACATCACCTATGATCTGATAGTGGCCGGAATGTTAAAAAGGGAGTGAAGAATGGATAAAAAAGCAATAGACAGAGATTTTGAAGACTTACTAAGAAGATCAAAAGAGACTGACAAGAAGATAAGAGAGATTAGAGAGGAGTATGAGGCATCCGGGCAGCAGGCCAAGAAGGAGGAAGAGATGAAAGTATACAGAAGAGTGAAGATGAAGACCAACCATATCGAGGTAGGCGACCAGATCAAAATCAAGCTTAAGGGACGCGGAACCTTCACAGCGACAGCCCAGAAGGTAGATATCACAGGAGGAGAGTGCTGCATCCTGTTCTTATTCGACAACTGCATTGACAGGCATTGTATGAATGAGACTGATACGAATGAGGGAGGATACGAGGAGTCAGACATGAATAAGTATCTGAACACGGAGATCCTGGATGCATTCCCGAAGAAGATCCGGAACCTGATGGAGCCGTTTGATGTCAAGCACACATATCTCCGCTTACTAAGCGAGAGTGAGGTATTCAGCGATGATGCACTGCCGCTCATGCAGGATGTCAAGAACAGAGTATGTTCTGATACGGAAGGATACCGTGCGAGCTGGTGGCTGCGTGATGTCGTGTACTCGACGTCCTTCGCGATTGTGAGCAGCAACGGCCTTGCGAGCTACAACGGCGCGTCGAACTCGTATGGTGTCCGCCCGGCTTTCATGCTGACCTTTGATCTATAATCTCCGCCCTTAATGGGCGGACAAGGAGGGAATATGAAGGATATAGCTTATATCTGCGATAGAAAAAAGAGCTGCAGATTCAGTATCGCCTGCGGGAAGCCATGCACTCACACATTCGATCCGGAACATGCAGCCAACGGGCCAACAAAGGATCCGGTGAACGACAACAGATTCAGGGAGCTCAAAGACAGTTATTGGGAAATAGGGGGAAAGACTAAATGACACAGAACGATCTTGAATTGATTAAGAAAATCAATGAGGAGCTGATCTGCCTCAGAATGGAGTACAACACACTGGCTGAGAATATTGCGGTATCTCAGGCAGCTCCTGACGGGATGCCATATACAAAGACCAACAAGATAGGCACTCCAACAGAGAATAAGGGGATCAAGCTGGCCGAGTGCACGGAAAATCTCCGGAAAAAGGAAGCTGCACTTAGGAGAGCGAAAACAAAACTGACCAAGGAAGTGGAAAAAGAAGATGATGTTTTGATTCAAAAAATCATCAAATACAGGTGTATTTTAATGCTTTCATGGGAAAAAATTTCACAGGCATTCGATGGCATCTATTCCGCTCAATATCTGCGATTGAAGTATTTTAGATACAAATCAAAATTACCCAAAAAGTAACAGTATGAAAAAATGAAACACATGAAACACACATATGTGATATTATGGTATTGGGTAAAAACTGTTTGAGAATTTCCATGTTGTTCTCCAAGCATGAAATGCGTTCCGGATCTGCGCGACAATTCGGAGCGCATTTTATTTCCCGGAAAAATATTTCGGCAGATATTTTCCTGGGCTTTATTTTTTGGAAATAGTTTTATGACGAAAAAAGAAAAAGAATATGTCGAGTATTGTCTGGCCACAGATCCTGTATTGTTTTACCACTGGAATAAGTGGGAGAAAAAACGGCGAGAGATATTGGCACTGGATAAGTTCGAGTGTCAGAACTGCAAGAATAAATACCACAGATACAGGAAGGCCAACACAGTCCACCATGTCAACCACTTGAAGGACAGGCCGGAGCTGGCACTGAGCACATGGTACACAGAGCCGGCGACACACAAGCGCAAGCGACAGCTGATCAGCCTGTGTCACGACTGCCATGAAGAGGTACACGGCTACAGGTGCAAGGAAGGTGTGGCCAAGCCAGAGCTCACTGATGAACGGTGGGACTGATCGAGCCGATCGGGCACACGAGCGCGTGGTACCCCC
>JBGUME010000021.1:0-3240 GCA_045116695.1 Anaerovoracaceae bacterium
ATGCCATCTGTTCCAGAATTCCTGGATATCTTTACTGAGAAAAGGCTTGTTGAAGTTGTCAGGAACCTTTACGCCAAGCAGATAGCCCGTTCCCACCGCCATCAGACTGTAACCTGCAAAGTCAAAGAACAGATAAAAGCCATATGTGTACATATATATGGCTGCTGAGATCAGCGTGCGATCCATCCCGAATTTCTTCATGAGCAGGTAGAAGACTGAAGCTATCGCCAGTTTATACACCATGCCGAGAAGGATCTTGAGCAATCCATTTCCTGCCATCTCAAGGTATTCTTCCCTTGGGATCGTCCGCCTGATATCCTCCTCAAACCGGCGGCTTCTGTCTATAGGTCCTGACAGCAGCGTCGGAAAGAAAAGCATCAGATATATGTATTCATCAGGTTTCAGCTCTTTGATTATTCCGTCGCTTATCTCAATGATTATCTGAGCCGCCTTGAATGTCATATATGAGATGCCGATAATCGCCAGTATCCCCGCATTTCCATTCATTGCAATAAGGATCTTGTGCAAGGTCAGCGGCAGTATGCTCAATATGAGAAACGCAGGATAAGCAACCCGTGACCCGTGCTCTCCCGTCGTGATCCTGAGAAAGATCTGCGCAAGGATATACTCATACCATACAAAGCAAAGCATGTACAGCAAAGCCTGTGGTTTATCTTTCATTGTCATGACAACGAAGAATACTGTGGCAGCCATGCCGTAATGCTTCAGTGGTTTCTCACAGTAACCCAATATGAAAGCCGGAACCAGGATGACAGCGAGGCTGATGAAGAATATGTTCTCTCCGTACAGCTGCATCTATGCCATCTCCCTTAGTCTTTTCCTGTCAAGTTTTCCGTTGTTCGTGACAGGCAGTTCATCAAGGAATATGACCCTTTTAGGAACCATATATGATGGCATTTTTTCTCTCAATGCAGTACGGATGACTTTGCGTCCGAAATAGTCATCCGTGATCAGATCTCCGTCCCGGATAACAAATGCCGTAAGGCTCTCCACCCTCCCATCACGGATCCTTTGCGCTACAGCACCTCGTTTGACGCCGTATACCGAGGCCAGATTGGATTCAATATCTTCTATTTCTATCCTGTACCCGTGGAGTTTTATCTGGTTGTCTATTCTGCCGTCGCAGTACAGATTACCATCTTCATCAAAATGCCCCTTATCACCTGTCCTGTAAGCGCGGGAGCCGTCTGAACCTACTATATGACGGCCTCCCGCACTCTCACAGGCGCTGAGAGGGTAAATGAAGAAAAAGGCTTTTGAAGTAAGTATTGGTTCTTTGTAATACCCGGGACTTACAGTATTACCAATAATAATGATTTCTGAAGTCTCAGGATCCAGTTCTATTGATGTGCCGGGCTTTGCCTTGCCAACAGGCAGCGGAGCAGTCCCCGACGCCATTTCTTCCGTTATCCGGATCTGCGTAACGCACACTGTCGATTCAGTCGGTCCGTATGTGTTTACCACCTTTGATTCCGGGAAGCGTTTTATGAGACTGTGAGCGGTCTCACACGGAAGAACTTCTCCGCAAAATAGAAATGCTTTTACTTCCGGCAGAAAAGCCGCATCAAAGCGTTCCTCTGCGAGACAGATGTCTGCAAACGACGGAGTCGAGACCCAGTAGTTTATTCCCTGTCCTGACAGATAATCCATAAGTCTGTAACTGTCTTTCTGCAACAGCCTGTCTACAGACACGACTGTACCTCCTGTCGCAAGACTCAGATACAGATCCATCACTGAAAGATCAAATGAATATGGGGCCTGATTCATGAAGACGGCTCGCTCTTCAATGCCGCCTGCAAGAGACATCGCCCAATCCAGATAGTTATTAAGATCGTTAGCTGTTATCCTGACTCCTTTCGGCTTACCTGTAGTTCCGGATGTGAAGATGATATAGAAATCATCTTCTCCTGAGCACGGATTCAGCGCAGCAGTTATATTTCTGCTTTGTGTCAGTTCCCTGATAGTTTCATACCCTATGAGCCATCTGCTGCCTGTAAACATTTCGCGTTTTTCTATTTCAGATGCTGCAGATGTCTTTTCCGCCATGATCACCAGCGGCTTCCCTATCTTCTCGGAAATCTGAGCGATCCTTTGCGCAGGTGTGTTAATATCGATCGGACAGTATGCTCTGCCGCTCCTGACACATGCAATGAAACAGACTATCATCATAGGGTCCTTGTGACCGTAAACTATGACAGGATCTCTGCTGTCACACATAAGGTTTTCTATCTCTGAAGCAAGCCTGCCGGATCTCTCCCACAGTTCTCCATATGATATCTCACCATTCCTTGACCTGAAAGCCGTTCTTTCGCTTTGGGCGGTTGCATATTCTTCAATCTTTCTCAATATATCCATATTGTTTTTGTCCTGTATCTTTTTTATCCGTGCTTATTTATCGGCAAGAGAAATATTCTCTACAGAGCTGCTGTCATTGTCAGTAATAAACTTTGATACTAGAGAAACTTATTTCCATGTTTTGAGTTCACCTATGTAATCGCCATTCACGTATATATATGGGCTGGCTTCTCCTTCGCTGCCATAGTATTCTTCCCTGCCTGCCAGTAACTTGAAGAGCTGATCTGTATCGCTTACAAGTATTGCCTGATACGGCTGCTCGAACGCCAGCTTCTCTACGTAAAAATAAATATCCTCAGCTTGCTTTATGAGTACTCCCGTGTGACCTGTAAATGTTTGATTGAAATCGGGATCATATATAACAATACTGACAAGTGAGGTATTCTCATTGCTGATCCTGAAGCCGTAATCGCTCCACATGTTGCCGAATACTTCAGAAGGATCTTCTTTTTCGCCGGGCGTCCTGTCGCCGAACAGCGTCGTGAACAAATCGAGATCCTTTCGGATCACCTCATATCTGTCTGCATTTTCCCGGAAGTCTTGTAGTTGCTGTAATAATTTACGATTTTGGCGGCTCGTTCCTCAAATGCCTTTTTGTCAGCCACTGTCCACCAGTCCTCAAGGTCGCCGTTCTCATCATATTTACTTCCAAGATCATCAAAGGCGTGCGTGATGTCATGCCCGATAATATCTCCGATCCTCACTTTCAATATATTTCAGTGATGCCTGATAAAGTAAGGATACTGTTTTCTCACGTTGCCTTCTTACATGAACAAGCCACGAAGTTGCAACAATCCTGCCACAGATTTTCCCATCTTCATATGATAATAACAAACTCAGTCCTGTTATCCCGGGCGGCTGCAC
>JBGUME010000022.1:0-12138 GCA_045116695.1 Anaerovoracaceae bacterium
AGCTCTGCCTCGCCGTAGTTTACGGTCGGAGACCAGTATGGAGTGTTATAGCCGGTGATCCAGGTGCGCGCCGCTGCAGGGCTAAGAAGCATGTCCTGTTTTTTCTTTGCCCTCTTTGCCCAGCTGTACATTGTACCGTATGGATCAGTCCACGCGTCCGGTCCTCCCGTATGGTCGGTATAAGGCATGGCGCTGATGGCGTCGACTATATTTGAAATGCCCGGCCAGTACTGACCGTAAGCTGTCATGTAGCCATACGCGCTCTCGCCGAATACATCGACGGAGAAATACGCCCCAGCCTCATGGATCTGGTCCGCCGCGTAGAAGCAGAAGTTCTGAACGGCCTGCCCTTTCTCCTCTCCGTACTTGTTGCGGAAGTCAGCCGCGCCTGATCCTGACATGGTGTATGTGTTCTCCGGGAATCTCACATAGTCGAACTGTATCTCGTTGAATCCGAATTCCTTTATGGCCTCCTGCGCCAGTCTGACGTTGTACTCCCAGGCGCTGCGTGAGTACGCGCTCGGCCATTCCGTGTTTGAGCCGTAGACGATGCACTCGTCAGGATGGTCCTTTCCGTATTTCGGGTCATTGAAAACAACGATACGGCCGATCAGGTAGACGCCGGTCTCCCTAAGTGCGTCTATGCCCTCTTTATAGTCCTCAACGGAAGCATATGCCGTTTTATATGAGCGCGGCGAGAGTTCCTTTGCCGTTTCCGACTTGTATGCCAGCACTCCGTCCTTTATATCCACGACCACGGCATTGCAGTCTGTTTCCTCAATGATCTTGATGTAGTTCTCAGGCTGTACGGCCGCAGCGCAGTTCAGATACATAGCGCGGGCTTGTGCGCAGAACTCGTTCCCCTCAAATACAGGCCTTTCATATGGGTAATAGTCCAGGTGGCAGGACTCGCCTCCGTGAAGGTCTATTCCGTATTTGTCGTCCTCGGCATTGTCGTATACACCGTTATCGTTAAATACAGCATCGGCCTTTTCCTGAGTATCCGTCATGTACTTGCCGTACACATAGCCCTCTGCGACGCTGTCTCCGTCCTGATATTCCACCTTGTATTTATTGACGTATCCGTTAGTGTCGATGTTGTCATAGCCGGTCACCTTAAGGCAGGTGCTTTTAGGCGCGAATGATGCTATCGCCGGGCCTGTCTCTTCTGCATATATCGTCACCGGAGTCCTCACATAGACCTCTGTTTCTTTCACTATGTCCTTGGGCGATGCCGCGAGATTATCCTCGCGTATGTACTTTGGAACCTTGCTGAGGATATCAGGAGCTTCTTCAGAAGGGATCATCGCCTCTTTGTTGCCGATAGCGACGTACCTGACTCCGTCGATCTCCACTATCCTGTTTGTTCTGTATACCGGAGTGCCCCGCACGAGTCTGTCGATCTCCCTGGCTGTTACGCTGTTTGTGTCTGCCGGCTCCCCTGCACTCTCTTCGGCAGCTTCCTCGCTGACTTCTTCTGTGTTTTTTTCTGCAGGAAGAGGCTTCCCTATCAGGTATACGGCCGCATCGTTCGAAGTACCCGCGACATAAGCATCCATATGAACGGACGAGAGTCTGCCGCATGTGACGGAGATCACGGCTATCAGTACCAGCACAGCAAAAATCACGGCATTATTCTTTTTAGCGAACATGCCGGTGATCTTTTCCATTTCAAGTTTTATTCTCTTTTTATCTATGTTTATCACTTTATCAGTTGCCCTTCCAGTACCCAATTAAACACCATTTGTCATGGTCATTCAACCTAATGTATAATCATATCGATAAAATAAGGAGGACGTTATGGGCAAAATCGATCTCACACCATTTATAAGGGAAGACAACGGATCAGAGGTCATAATCGACCTTCCGTGCAAGGAGAATGAAAGAGCATTTTTCAACGGATATCAGACATGGACACCTTCTTTTGAGGTAGCTCCTACAGACACTCACATCGGTGTAAAGAGATTCTTCAGGTTTCTCGGCGCCCCATGGGGCACTACAAAATACGGCGATGTTTTTTTTATGAATTACAGCGGCAAACCGGGACGTTTTCACGGCTTTACGTATTTCTATAAAAGGCATGATGATGAGTATCTGTTCATAGGCTCTACCGATGAGACGAACGGCTATACCATCTTCGAATATGACATGATCAAGGGAGTGCTCAAAATCAGAAAAGACGCCGGCAACGACAGGTTCGATCAGAACGTTCACATCGCCGCTTTCGAGGGCGGACATGATGAAGTCTTTGATGAATGGTTCGACGCATCGGGCATAAAGCGCATCCCTGCCGAGCCTCTGGCGGGCTACGGCAGCTGGTACAACCACTATGACAAGATCAGCGACGAGACCATCACTACAGATCTTAAGGGTGCCGCAGACATCCTGGAGCCGGGCGACCTTTTCCAGATAGACGATGGCTGGCAGGTACAGGTCGGTGACTGGGACTGCAATACGCAGAGATTCCCTAGAGGCATGAAAGCTTCAGTGGACGACATCCACGACAAAGGTTTCAAGGCAGGACTGTGGCTGGCTCCGTATTCAGCCCAGTGCAAGTCCCAGCTGGTGAAGGATCATCCTGACTGGCTTCTTATACATAACGGTAAGCCTTGGTACGCGGGCTGCAACTGGGGCGGATTCTTTGCTCTTGATTTTGACCATCCTGGTGTCCGCGATTACCTTAAGCACACCTTC
Organism: Anaerovoracaceae bacterium; assembly: GCA_045116695.1. Classification (GTDB taxonomy): domain Bacteria; phylum Bacillota; class Clostridia; order Peptostreptococcales; family Anaerovoracaceae; genus Crickella. The sequence goes on from JBGUME010000022.1 coordinate 2,695, forward strand.
GACACAGTACTCAATGACTGGGGATTCGATCTTGTAAAGTTGGATTTCCTGTACGGAGCTGCTCCATGGCCGACCGTCGGAGGAGAATTTGACGGTGAGAGCCGCGGAGGCCGCATGTGCCGTGCCATGGACTTCCTGAGAGAGCTCTGCGGCGATAAGCAGATACTCGGATGCGGAGTCCCTCTCGGACCTGCTTTCGGAAAAGTCGAATACTGCAGGATAGGCTGTGACGCGAGCCTTGATTGGAACAACGTTCCATATATGAGGAACGTCAACAGAGAGTATCCGTCCACAAAGCACGCCCTTCTCAACACGTTCTACAGGAGAGGCCTGGACGGCAGAGCGTTCCTGAACGATCCTGACGTCTTCTTCCTGAGAAGGGACAACATTAAACTCTCGGAAGAGCAGAAAGACCTGCACGCAAAAGTGCTGGCACAGTACGGAAGCTTCTTCCTCACATCTGACAACATGGGTGATTATGACAAAGAGCAGCGTGAGCATTACAGGAAACTCAGGGAGCTGTGGAATGAAAAAGACTGGACAGACAGACATTTCCTCGACTGGATCAGCAAATACAAGTAAGTTAATGCAAAGTGTTTATAAGGTAAAAAAGATGAGTAAAAACAAAGACGTTGCCACGGAATATACCGGCATCACAGAAAAACAAGCTAAGCGTAATCTTTGGTTCTTCCCTCTCGGTACTTTCGGAAGGGACATGATCTACAACCTGTTTACGAATTTCATCCTGGTCTATGTACTATTCACACACAATCTGACGCCTGCGCAGCTTATGGCCATCACAGGCATCATGATTGGCGCCAGAGTATTTGACGCTCTGAACGACCCTCTCATGGGAAATATCATAGAGCGTACAAGGACCCGCTGGGGCAAGTACAAGCCGTGGCTCGTCATAGGTATCCTCAGCACATCCATCGTAGTATATCTGGCGTTCAACGTCAGGCTCGAGGGCTGGGCGTTCATATGGTTCTTCGGCATCATCTACTTTGCGTACAGCATCGCATACACGATGCATGACATCTCCTACTGGGGCATGATCCCATCGCTCAGCAAGGACGGAAGCACCCGTGACAAGCTTACTGCCATGACCAACCTCGCAGCCGGTATCGGCGGAGGCCTCGCGGGACTCTTCATACCTATGCTGACTACAGGATCCGGAGCCATAGGCGGCAACGCTCAGACTGCTTACGGAGTGGTCGCTCTCATATTCTGCATCCTTGCTCCTCTCTTCCTCTGCATCACCATTTTCGGAGTCAGAGAGGACAGGTCGTACATGGATACCACACCGCCTCCTGTCAGCTTCAAAAAGATCATCTCGACGATCACAAACAATGATCAGCTGTCATGGATGTGCCTCATATTCCTGCTCCATCAGATCGGCGCAGACCTGATCGTCGGAGGCATAGGCTCCACATACATCTACTTCACATACGGATATAAGGGAGGCCTCTACTCACTCTTCTCTACCATAGGTCTGTCCGCGTCGGGAATACTTCTGATCGCCTATCCGTGGCTCTCGTCCAGGTGGAACAGGAAGACGCTGATGAAAGGCTTCGGAGTGATAATGGCTGTTGGATTTGCAATGATGCTGGCTGCCGGATTCCTGATGCCGGCTGAGATGCCTTCATTCTGGATCACGACTGTCGGCTACATGCTGGCTCAGCTCGGAATGAACTGCTACTACGTGATCATGATGCTCTCCGTCTTCAATACGGTCGAATACAACGAGTATAAGAACGGCACCAGAGACGAGGCCATAATCGCTTCGATCAGACCGTTCTTCACCAAGTTCGGAAGCGCCCTCTGCGTGCTGCTCACAACAGTTTCGTACCTGATCTTCGGAGTCACGAAGTACACCAACCAGATCAGTTCGCTGGAGCAGGCCGCAAACATGGGCACCATCACAGAAGCAGACAAACTGGCTCAGATAGACACCGTCATCAATTCCGTAACTGCCGGCCAGAGCCACGGCATACTGCTGGTCATGGTGCTTATACCGTTCATCATGATGATCGGCGCTTACCTGCTCTACAAGAAGCACTACATACTCGATGAGGACGAATACGACCGCATAGTCAGAGAGCTTGCGGAAATGAATGCCGAATAAGAGTCATAAAAAAGCAGACACAAAAAGAGGCCGGAGTCATCTCCGGCCTTTGTTTTGCCTTTTATCGTCACATGCTGTCCGCGCTGCTGTCGAGTATCTGCCTGCGCTTCAGAAGTGCGCTGCAGAAGATCTCGCCAAGCACGTAGCATCCCAGTATCTCTCCGCCCAGGATCTGGATCATCAGGATAGGGATAGCTGTATCTACAACGCCGTAGCCGTACTTCAGGACAAACGGCACGATGAGAGCGTTGGCTATCACAGCAGGGATCGGCACCAGCCAGCGGTTCCTGCGGAGGAGATAGCCGAGCGCCGCGCCTATGAGCGTCGCGAGGCTTCCGAATATGACGTCAAGTATGACGCCTCCTCCGATGAGGTTTGCCAGCAGACAGCCAATAAAAAGACCCGGTATCGCCGCCGGCGTGAACATAGGCAGTATGCAAAGCGCTTCTGCTATCCTCAGCTGTATCGGCCCGAAAGATATCGGGGCAAAAACGAGTGTAAGGACCACGTAAAGCGCCGCGATGGCAGCTCCCTGCGTGAGCCTCTGCACCTTTGGATCGGTGTTTTTCATTATTTCTTTCTCCTTTGGTTTTGATATTTTAGAAGCAGGATATCGGACCCGAACTGCTTCAGACGTCTGTTTTCTGCGGGCGTCCACGCGTGATGATACAACAATCGTTTTCTTATGTCCAGTAATAATTCAGTCTGTGCTTTCCTTCGCGGGCATCCTTATATTCCCTGAAGAACTTAAGTGCTGCGTCGTAATACAGCTCTTCCGCTCTCTCCATCGCCTCTTCAGGGCTTATGCTGCCGTGCGCCAGAGGTATGATCTTTCCGATACCGCAGTCAAAGAGTCCTTCCCAGCCTTCCCCCAGGCATCCGACTATCGCGGTGACCGTCACCTCTTTCTCCTTTGCCCTTTTGCCAATGCCCTGCATGGCCTTTCCGTGCAGGCTCTGGAAGTCGGCTCTGCCCTCGCCCGTTATGACCAGGTCGGCTCCGGCGAGCGCTTTATCGAACCCCGTAAGGTCAAGCATTATTTCTATTCCCGGCCTAAGCTCTGCGCCAAGCAATGCATACAGCGCGGCACCTATGCCTCCCGCGGCACCGGCTCCGGCCACCCTGTCGCAGTCGATGCCGGTAAGATCCAGTATCACATCTCTGTAATTGCGCATGCCTCTTTCCAGCTCTGCAAGAGTTTCTTCATCCGCGCCTTTCTGCGGTCCGTATACATATGTCGCTCCGTTTTCTCCCGTGAGCGGATTGTCTACGTCGCACATCACGCTTAGGCGCGCTTCCGCAAGCCTCTTGTCAAGGCATGAAAGATCGATATGGGACACATCCGCAAGGTCTCGCCCCCTGCCCTCAAGCTCATTGCCGTCTTCGTCAAAAAAAGCAGCGCCCAGGGCTCTCATAAATCCCATTCCGCCGTCATTGGTAGCGGAGCCGCCTATGGCTATCGTTATGTCTTCCGCCCCCTTTTCAAGAGCATCAAGCAGAAGCTCTCCGGTGCCGGAGGAAGTAGCCTCCATCGGATCTCTTCTGTCTTCAGGAACCAGAGTCAGGCCAGATGCAGAAGCCATTTCTATCACAGCTCTGCCGTCATCGAATAGAGCGTACTTCGCATAAGCCGGTTCCATCAGCGGTCCGTGCACTTTGACAGTCACAGCTTTTGCATCCGAAGAAGCAAGCACGGCGTCTACCGTGCCCTCTCCTCCGTCCGCCAGCGGTATGCTGACTGTTTCGGCTTCACCGAACACTTCGCGCGCGGCAGCTTTGAGCAGCTCTGCTGCGCGTGATGAGTCGATGCTTCCTTTGAAAGAATCGCTTGCGAATACAAGTTTCATGCTTTAATTCACCACGTTCACCGATTTGCCTTCGGACCAGGCGCGGATATTTTCCGCTGTGATGTCCATAATTCTCTGTCTGGCCTCTTTTGCCGCCCAGGATATATGAGGTGTTATGATGCAGTTTTTTGCCTTCAGAAGCGGATTATCCGCCTTTATAGGCTCAGTTGAGACCACATCCACTGCAGCCGCGTAAACCTTGCCGCTGTCCAGAGCATCAGCCAGATCCTGCTCGTTGACCAGAGGTCCCCTGCTGTTGTTGATCAGTATTACACCGTCCTTCATCTTTGCTATGTTGTCCCTGTTTATTATCCCCTCTGTCTCAGGGAAAAGCGGACAGTGCAGGAATATGATATCCGAGCGGCTGAGAAGTTCGTCCAGCTCCACATAATTGGCAAGCGCTGCGCCTTCATCGGACTTGAAAGAGTCATACGCGAGCACTTCAAGATGCAGCGCTCCCAATATCCTGGCCGTCTCCTTCCCTATCCTTCCAAGGCCTATGATACCCGCTGTCTTGCCGGCAAGTTCCATCATAGGGTAATCCCAGAAACACCAGTCTACATTGTTTTGCCATCTGCCTGACTTGACTTCCATGTCGTGGTGTCCGATATGCGAACAAATCTCCATAAGCAGACTGACGGCATACTGGCTCACGATATGAGTGCCGTACGTCGGTACATTGACCACGTCTATCCCTTTACTGCGGGCGTACTTGACGTCGACCACGTTGTATCCGGTCGCCAGCACAAATACCGCTCTGAGGTTTGGACATTTATCTATAGTAGCGGCGCTGACCGGTGTCTTATTGATCACCGCTATGTCCGCGTCACCTATCCTCTCTGCTATCAGGTCTGATTCCGCATAAGCCGTGCGGTCAAATACCGTTACTTCTCCGAATTCCTCAAGCTGAGCCCAGCTGAGATCCCCCGGGTTTTCCGTATATCCGTCAAGCACCACTATTTTGTGTTTTTCCATAAGGCACCTCCGCCTTAAACAAACAGCCGCCACTCCGGGCGGCTGTATCTTTGCTTTAATTCAAATGATTATTCTCCTACTTCAGGAGCCTCGATATCCACTCCGAGATCCTTCAGTATCTCTCTTGCCTTTGTGCATGCAGGGCAGTCGCAGAACTGTTTGCCTTCAGCCTTCATGGCCTCAGCGTGTTTTCTGATCTGTTCAGCTGCCTCCTCGCCGACATTCTCTTTCATCTCAGGCTTGCTGAATGTGTCGATGACTTCATCGAGAGAAGAGATTCCTGCCTTGAGCTGCTTGATGAACTCGCTCTCTGTGACCTTGTCGACTACAGGAGCTGCCTTGCCCTTGAGCTCATCAAGTGCCGGGGCTGCCTTTTCTTTGAATTCATCGATCTTAGGAGCTGCTTTCTCCTTAAACTCATCGATCTTAGGGGCTGCCTTATCGGAGAATTTCTCAACTGCGTCAGTAAACTTCTCGCCTGCCTTTGTCAGCTTTTCATTGGCTTCTATCGATTTCTCGGAGAATTTCTCAGCCGACTCATTCAGCTTGTCCCATGCTTCGCTGCCCTTTTCTTTCAGCTCGTCAAACTTGTCGCCGTACTTTTCATCTGCTTCTGCGAGCCACTTTTCAGCTGCGTCCTTGAGCGGAGCATATACATGACCGTCGAGCAGTTCTTTTACCTTATCTACCGTTTTCTTATCTGCCATTTTGTTACCCTCCTGTAAATAAGAAATATCACGACATTTGAATTATATCATCCTTTAAAAAACTATTACAGACTCTTTACGAGCGTAAGTATATTGGCGCCGTCCTTGTATTTGTAAATTACATCGTCCATGGACTGCTTTACCATGAAAATACCCAGTCCTCCTACCGGACGTTCATCTGCTGAGAGTGTAACGTCCGGGTCCTCTTTAGCAAGCGGGTCATAAGGCTTGCCGTGGTCGAGGAAGGTTATTTTCACCTGTACCGGATCATCTTTCACTTCTACCCTGACGGTGGCTCTGCCTTTGTCCGGCTTGTAAGCGTACTTGGCTATGTTTATGAATATCTCTTCAACAGCCAGATCTATCTGCATCTGCGACTTCATGGAACAGCCTACCTTTTCAAGGCGCTCATCCACGAATGCAGTGACTGTGTCCAGATTTTCTTCAGTGGCTTCTATATCGAGCTCATCCTTTGGCGCTTCTCTCTTAAGGTCCACATCGAAAAGTAAAGTATCGTACTTGTCAAGGAGTTCGATGAGTTCTTTCGTCCAGAGGTCGATCTCCGCCTTGCGTGCCGGATCCTCAAGACCTTTGCGCCTAATCGATCGTCTGATGAGCCTTGTGTATCCTACTATGCGCGCCTTGTCTTCCACGCTTTTGATGACCTCTTCATCATCGGTCTCAAGATATGCCCTTAGGGTCTTCTGCCAGAACTTATGCGCTGTCTCAAGGTCAAAGCCCTGGAATTTCTTTATGGCCTCATGATCGATCTCGAAGAATCCGGAGTAAGCGTTGAACATCGAAGCAAGTTCGAATACCGGGTTGCCGACAGCCAGTGTATCCATGTCGATGAGCAGCACCTCGTCGTTCTGGAGCTCCAGATTCTTTGTGTGGTAGTCGCCGTGGATCATGTGATTGTCCTGAGGTACGGCTTCTATCATGGAAAGCAGTTTCTTTGCCTTGTCTTCAGGCAGGTAGTCCTGCATGAATTTTGCCCAGCCAACGACAGTCTCCTTCATGTCAGGCAGCTTGCCTTCAGGAACCAGCGTCGAGTGTATGAGCTTGAGCATCTTGACGTACTCCTGTACGCACCAGTCGAGCTTCTCAGGCTCATCGGCGATCATCCTTGAGAAAGACGTCGCGTTGAGAAACTCGAATACTGAGCCGTAGCTGTCGCCCACGCGCACCACGTCATATGAGATGGCAGTCGGGATCCCGAGTATCAGGGCAAGCCTCGCCACCTCACGCTCATGCTGTATGTCATCCAGTGAATCCGGATCATTGAATACCTTGACAACGTTGTCCTTGTCGACACGGTAGATGGTACCGTTTGCGCCGCGTCCTATCTCCTCGCACCCTTCTACGGATACCTGACGGTAGGCTTTTTCCACGCTCATCATCTCGGTAAATCCTGTCATTTCGAAAACCTCGAACACTTCGGATGAAACATTTATCACGCGAAGCGTAGGGTTATCCTTTCTGAGCCGCAGGATCACGCGAAGACCGGCACTCGAGATATACTCGAGCGCTGATGCATCAAGAATAACGGAAGCCGGCTTCTTATCGCCTATGGCTTCGTGTATTTCATTCTCGACATCACCGGAATTGCCTGAGTCTATGCGTCCCTCAAGCGCGATCGTGACGATGTCATTGTCCCATTTGATATTCATTTACCGTGCTCCTACTCAATCGTCAGGATATCTGAAAAGCCCGTTACATCAAAAATCTCGCGGATCTCGTCGGAGACATTCCTTACTGTCATGCTGCCTTTTACGTTCATGGTCTTCTGTGCTGAAAGCAGCACGCGAAGTCCGGCACTTGAAATATATTCAAGTTCAGTAAAGTCGAACACCAGACAGCTTGCGCCCTCTGTTGCTGAGTTGAGTTCTTCCTCCAGCTGAGGCGCGGTAAGTGTGTCCAGTCTTCCTTTAAGGGCTATTACCATTTCGGTATCATTTGGGGTTTTGTTAATATCAAGCATATACAGTTCCTCCTTATCCTGTATATTATACAATAAATCAGCGAATTATGTATCTGTTTAGAGATACTAGAATATAAGTGTTTTATCGCCGGAAGCCGATCTTTCTATGCGGTGAACGCCTCCCTTTCTGTCGGTAAGCGTTTTTTCGGCTACCGGATGCTCGCTTATCATTAGCGGGATGCCCCTCTCGTCTGAGACACCGGTCTCATGAGAAGGCATGTACAGCTTTACTCCAAGTTCCTTGTACGCAAGTCTCGCCTGTTCATTGAAGACGTTGAGCCCGTAATCTCCAAAGACCTTGACACCCGCCTGACTGAACTTCTCTATCCATCCGAGGTTGCCTATCAGTATGCCGCACTCCCTGCACGCGTCTGCTATCTCATCAAAGTGTTCTTCAATGTATCTGTCGAGTTTCCCCTTCGACACGTTCAGTATGTACGGAACTGTGCCCGGTACAAATTCCTTGCCTTCTGCCTTCGCGGCCATGAAATCCTGGAGCGCGACAGGTCTGATACCGCTCGCGTCTACCTTGCTCTGCCATTCGCCTGCATCCAGAACGGTTCTTCCGAGATCTTCATCATCTCTTATGACGCCGGTCGCATTCTTGCTCAGCGCAGGCGCTCTGTTCTCAATTACCTGCCTTTTGCGGCGTCTGATGAGTTCTTCAGCTGCTTCGCGTCTCATCCTGTTGACGATGGAAAGAGGCATCATGATGTCATCGTCCATCTGTATGTCTATGCCGGTAAGTCCCGGACTGAATGGAGTCTCGCCAAGCCTGTCGAGAGAGGACTCTATCCTCTCCTTGTCAGTCGCGACTTTTTCCGCGCGCTTTATCACGTGGTCCGCGTTTATCTCGACGCTGCTGTTTGCTCTTACGTCAGTCATGATAAGCACAGGGAACTGCCCCTCTCTCGCCGTAAAGGCCATGGTCACCGGCAGCTTTTTCTCAGGAGTCTCAAGAGCGGTCTCTAGCAGCTTCTTATCTGTCACCTTGTAGACGGCGTCTCCCGTAAATGCACCTCTGGCAAAATCGCCTGTGAGTATGCATCCGTCTCCTATATCCTTCACATACGTGACCACTCCTCCCGCAGGCGAATTGACCAGGTAATCATCTTCTTCGCTTATGAACTCTATGCCGTCGCCCATATCAAGCACCATGCCCTGTTCTTTTGCAGACCGGGCAAGTTCTATGCATACAAGCTCGCGGCCGCGTTTCAGCGCTCCGCGGGCTGCTGCCCTCTCGTCCTTTTCGCTGACCTTGTTCTCGCTGTCGATGACCGCTATCACGCGGCCCAGAAGCAGTCCCTGGTTTTTAGGGCTGGCTCCGGAAAGCAGATCCTCACCCGGGTTCCCGTGAAGATATCCTTCCGTGAAATCCCCGCGGTTGAATATCTGTCTGAGATCGAGCATGTCGTTCTCATCGACCGAATACAGTTCTGCCGCCTTCTTTGGTCCGTGTTCCTTTACAAGCTCATAAAACAGGTCTATGTACTTGCGGTAGATCTTAGTCACTATCGCCACGTATTCAGGGCTCTTCATTCGTCCTTCAATCTTGAAAGATGAGGCTCCGGACATCACCAGTTCCGGTATCCTATCTATGAGGCAAAGGTCCTTTGGGCTGAGTGCGTAATACGCTTCTCCGCTTCCTCCTCTGTAAGCATGCCTGCAAGGCTGAGCGCAGGTGCCGCGATTTCCCGTGCGGCCGCTTCCGCCCCCGAGCACGCGGCTCATCTGGCACTGTCCCGAATAGCACATGCACAGCGCCCCGTGTATAAACACCTCGATATCCATCGGCGGTTCCATGGCCCT
>JBGUME010000023.1:0-5432 GCA_045116695.1 Anaerovoracaceae bacterium
CACATAAGTATTATTTAAGGTCATTCAGGTCATCTGCTCTTGTTTATAATCAGTATTGGGATCTTAAGACCTCTTCACCTGTAGGCCACGAGAGTGACAATAATATGGCATTGCCACGATTGTTTTTCATATTGAACAAATAGTCTTCTACTAATAGGGACTGGAATCCGCATAATGGACACCCAATCCAATGTGCTAACTGAAAAACAAACAAGCCTTCTACTTATGGGGAATAGAAACACATTTTGTTGAGGGTGCTTCTCAAAGTTCTTTTATAAAGAACACATTTTCTTTTTTGATGTGCTGATTATACACAATCGGATGCTAAAAATACGGACTGCCCCAGACCGATTGGTTTTGTACAAAGGAGAACAAAAAACAGAGCCTCTCACTAATGGGAAATAAGTATCTAAAAAGCGCACCCTGTTTTACGAAAAAAGTCAGTTGCTCAGCAGATAAGAGTGACGAGCTTTTGTGGTATGATAATGATTACAATAGATTCATGAGGATGTGGAGATAGATCGGATGAGTGTAACAGTAAAGAATCTACTCAAGCTACCATCACTTGCAAATGCGACAGTCATTGCCGGAAAGGAAGGTCTGGACAAGATTGTCGCCTCTGTTTCAGTACTTGAAACTATGGAGTATGAGCTTATCGATGATCATGCCTATCTTAATGATGAGTTCAATGGCGGCGAGATCGTTATAACAGGCTTCCTGAATGGTGCAGACGATATAGATGCCCAGTATAACAGCGTAAAGAGGCTTGCTCTCTCCGGCGAGGTAGGCCTTATATTATATTACGTAGGAGTGATCGTAAAGAAAGTCGACACGTCTATTATAAAGCTGGCTGATGAATTGAAGTTTCCTATTATCGTCATGCCGGAGAATCAATTTAATCTCAGGTATGGTGAAGCAATCACAGATATAATGGGACTGATCATCCGTGATCAGATATCCGGCGAGCCAATGATAGTTTCCCTGCTCGAATCCATATCCAAACTGCCTGTACACCAGCAGAATGTAGGCACCATGATAAGGCTGATCAGCAACAGACTCAGATCAAGCGTTATCCTCACAACAGATAAAAACAATACATTGTACGAAGCAGCATGGCCGAGTGAGTTAGCAGGTATCCACAAGGACATTGAGGATCTTGCTGCAACTGACTTCAAAGCAAATCCGATCAGCTTCCCGAAAATGGAAGATGCGCTGGTATATAAAGAAGATGTGATCATATCAGGAACTAAATATAACCTGTATATTGTGCATGTCGGCGGACCGCTTGCGGGCATCCTTCTTCAGCAGGCTGTTGAAGCGGTGCGTATCGCGCTCAAACTATGGGGCAAAGATAAAGGCGAGAGCGTGGCAACAGAGATCGTGGAAGCTATACTGACAGATCAGCCGGTCAAAATGAGGTCGCTGTCGGCGATGTTCAATCTTGACATAGAGTCTGTCGATTCCATGTGGGTGATCAATGGCAGCACATTCTCTCCCGACGATGTCCATCTTGTAACAGAAGAGGCAGGCAAATTCTGCCGCACAGTATGCGCGGATCTGTACAAGGAAAGCATCGTGCTGTTCACTGACAACATCAAGAGAAAAGCGGATGTGGATGCACTGCGGGCAAATATTGAAACGGTGCTTGGCGATAACATCAAAATAAGTTTCTTTACCAATCTGAAGGATACGGGAGATGTCAGAAGGGCATATCTGCTGAATTATGAAAGCTGGCAGGATGCATCAAAGATAATGCCGGACAAAGATTTCTTTGTCAGAGGTGACATAGAATTCGCAAATACATGCAGACAGATAATCGACAGCGGCGCTGATGGTATATCGGAGTATCTGACTCTGTTTGATGTTATTGAAGATAAGAAGGGAAACGATGACTATATCGATACACTCTGCACATTCCTTCTGGACGCAGGCAGCAATGTGCAGCTGACATCGGAGAAGATGTTTGTTCATAAGAACACAATCAAGTACAGGATCAAGACCATGAGCGACTGTCTGGGCTTTGCTACAGGGGCTATGCCTGAGTCCGAAAAACTCTATAAAGCCTGTGGAATCAAACGACTTCTTGATTAATAATTGACACAACGAATGCAACATTCAAAAGTAGCGGCATTTGTCCATTTGGACAAAAGACGCCGCTTTTATTTTGCCTCACAGATAAAGATTAATGACCGTTCGAACATCTACAATCATCATATTGGGAAAATATATATGGAAAGAAGGGTCAGAAATATGGGGAAGAAAGAAACAGGTTTCGAAATCAAAGCTGAACAGCGTCAAAGCTGGACGTCAATTGCAGCAATATGGGCAGGCGGAATGATCTGCGTTCCGTGCCTTATGATCGGAGGCGTATTGGCAGGAGGGGGACTGACAATAGGTCAGATGCTGCTGGCCATTCTTATAGGATATGGCCTCATCTGCGGATACATGATAATGATCGGTATGCAGGCATGTGATACAGGCCTTCCTGTAGCAGTAATGGCTTCCGGAGCGCTCGGTACAAAGGGTTCAAGATATATAATCAGCATCATTCTTGCCATAGCATGCATCGGATGGTTCGGTATCCAGTCCGCAACATGCGGCAGCGCTTTCGCGTCTATGATCGCGGGAATGAGCGGCGGTGAGGCTAGCCCGACAAGTATCATGATCTGGTCGATCATATGGGGCGTTATAATGCTCGCTACAGCATGCAGCGGATTCAAGGGCCTAAAATGGCTCAACTACATAGCTGTTCCAATGCTGCTTATCGTATGTCTGTACGGACTGATAGCCGGAATAACTCAGAACAACGGCGGAGCAGTGATCTCAAACTACGCACCTGAGGCATCAGCCGGACTCGTATTCGGTATCTCAATGGTCGTTGCATCGTTCGCACTCGGCGGAGTTATCTCAGCTGATTACTGCAGATTCGCCAAGAACAGAGGCGATGTAGTCAAGTCTTCACTTGTAGGCGTTATTCCTGCAGGACTGTTCATGCTTATGACAGGAGCTTTAATGAGCATAGTAACCGGGCAGTATGACATCTCTGCTATTCTAAGCTCACTCGGAGTACCGTTCCTCGGATTGCTGGCGCTCGTTCTTGCTACATGGACCACCAATGTTACGAATGCATACTCAGGAGGTCTTGCTCTCAGCAACCTGCTCGGATTTGATGAAAGCAAATTCAAGATCACGACCGGTATAGCAGGTGCATGCGGCACACTTCTGGCGGCACTTGGACTGCTCAACGCATTCCAGGGATTCCTGTCACTTATGTCAGGACTCATCCCTTCGCTGGCAGGCGTAATAATCGCGGAATACTGGATAGTGAACAAGGGAGATAAAGAGAAGTTCGATATCAAGGAGGGCTTCTCAGGCATTGGGATCATTGCATATGTGGTCGGCGCACTTGTTGCATGCATAACAGGAGGCACATTCGCTAACTTCCCGGGACTGGTAGAGGCAATGCCGTTCCTGAACATTCCGTTCTTTGTAGGACCGATCAATGGAATAGTAGTATCACTTATCCTTTATGTGATACTGGCTAAGGCAAAAAAGATAAAATAATATGGTGGATCGGGGTGAAGCAGTGACTTCATCCCTTTGCATAAATAAAACAAAGGAGATCTGAAAATGCGTAAACTTGGAATACCTGAAATCGAAGATATCGCCAGAGGCGCGGCTCTTCTTGGAGCGGGCGGCGGCGGAGATCCGTATCTCGGAAAGCTGGTCGCTATAGGTGCGATCAACGAATGCGGACCTGTGACACTGCTTGATCCGGACGAAGTGCCGGATGATGCACTCGTAGTTCCGTTCGCAATGATGGGAGCGCCGACAGTTTTGTGCGAAAAGATCATAGGCGGCAGCGAATACAAAGCTCTGTTTGACATCGTTTCAAGCCATGAGGGAAGAAAGGTCTTTGCTACCATGCCTATGGAAGCAGGCGGTCTTAACTCGATGTTCCCGATTGCTGCAGCAGCAAGACTGGGACTGCCTATGGTCGACTGCGACGGCATGGGAAGAGCTTTCCCTGAACTTCAGATGGTCACATTCACTATTGGCGGAATAAGTGCATCACCGATGGGACTGGCAGATGAGAAGGGTAATACAGTCATCTTCGATACGATCACAAATAAATGGTCCGAGGAGCTTGCCAGAGCGGTCACGATGAGCTGCGGCGGCTCCGTAGCAGTTACTTTATACAATCTGACAGGAAAGCAGCTGAAAGAATACGGCGTAAAGGGTATTGTTACCAGAAGCGAGCAGCTTGGAGCCGCAATGAGAACAGTAAAGAATGTTACTGACAAAACGCCAGAAGAAGCGTTCCTTGAGTTCACAGAGGGATTCAAGCTGTTCAGAGGGAAGATCGTTGACGTTCTCAGAGAGACCAGAGGCGCTTTCAACTTCGGTAAGGTGGTGGTTGAAGGTATCGGAGAATGTAAAGACCACACTGCTTATGTCGAGTTCCAGAATGAGAATCTGGCTGCAGTTGTGGATGGCGAGATCGTAGCAACTACACCGGATCTCATCACACTTGTAGATACAGAAACATTCAACCCAGTGCCAACTGATGCTCTGAAATACGGTAAGCGAGTCATGATCGTAGGCCTGAAGTGCTTCGAGATGTGGCGCTGCAAGGAAGGTCTGGATCTAGTAGGGCCTAGATACTTCGGGCTGGACACTGACTATATTCCTATCGAGGAAAGATCGAAAGGAGGGCTCAGATAATGTATAAGCTTGGTATAGACGTAGGCGGAACCAACACAGACGCTGTAATAATCGATGAGAATTACAACGTAATAGCCAGTGTAAAGAACCCGACGACAGAGGATATTTATGATGGTATCGTCGGTGCTGTAAGAAAGGTGTTGGCTGAATCCGGTGTGGATAAGATGCAGATCGGACAGGCTATGCTCGGAACAACCCAGTGCACGAATGCCATCGTAGAGAGAAAGAATCTCGCAAAGATCGGCATCATCAGGATAGGCGCTCCTGCATCATGTGGCGTGGATCCGATGGTGGACTGGGAAGATGACATAAAAGAGATTTGCGAGAAAGCGGTAATCGTTCGCGGCGGCTATGAATATGACGGCAGAGAGATCACTGATCTCGATGAGGATGCCTGCCGTGAATTCTTCGCTGAGATGAAAGAAAAGGGAATAAAGTCGATAGCGGTATCCGGCGTATTCTCAACCATCAGGAATGATAATGAGCTTCGCGCAGCGGAGATCGCGAAGGAAGTCATGGGAGACGATGTACATGTATCCATCTCCAGTGAGATCGGCTCCATGGGACTGGTTGAAAGAGAAAACGCGACGATCCTCAATGCTGCACTGTGGAAGATCGCAGAGAAATTCACGGATGGTTTTGCCAAGAGTATGGAAGATGAGGGCATAAAGAACGCCAAGATCTATCTCTCTCAAAATGACGGAACT
>JBGUME010000024.1:0-7707 GCA_045116695.1 Anaerovoracaceae bacterium
AGGACATGGGACTCGAACCCACGGGGCTGTTACGCCTTACCTGATTTCCAATCAGGCTCCTTAGCCACTCGGTCAATCCTCCACGGCCAGCTCGGTAATAATAGCACAAGCAGTGCTGAATTACAACAATATTCAGCGCTGCCTTTTTAAAAGATTGTTTTTATCTTGTCGACCATACGGTCAAGATCCGATCTCTGCTCAAGCGCTGCTGTAAGCCTTATCGCCTGACTCACATTGTCTGTGATGAGACCGTCAGCATCCGTGCAAAGAAAGTGCTTCTGGGATCCCTCTTCATTGGCTGTCCATACCAGCACTTTTTTGCCTTCCTTGTGGATCGCGTCTATTGCATCGGATGTCGCAGATTCTTCCTCAAGCCCTATGTAATCACAATTGAGGGCTGCCGTATTACCGAATGATGCAAAAGTCAGAAATCCTGTCTGTATCTCAGGATAGTTGGTCTCGATGTAGTCGATCACATCGTACTGCAGCGAGATCAGCACGCACTCGTTCTCCATCTGGTACTGCCTGATGAGGCTCACGGCGTCGTCGGCCATCTGTATGTCCGCAGTATTCCCCTTGAGTTCAGTAAACAGTACGATCCTGCCCCTGCTCGCGATCAGCATCTCCTCGAATGTCGGCACAGGCTCGCCGTCGATCGACAGCTTCTTTACCTCCCTCAGAGTCATCTCCTCAGGTCTTCTGTCGTCACCGGCCACTCTTTTGAATGTGCCGTCATGGTTCAGCACATAATAACCGTCTTTGGTCCTCTGTATGTCTATCTCACTGCCGTACGCTCCTGCGTTCCAGGCCGTCTCAAGACCGGACAGGGTATTCTCCCTTCCCTCATTGCCTCCTGCGCGGTGAGCTATCACCTTTACGTTTGTCTCGAGCGGGAAGAACTGATCGAAGTGTGTGTACATCACAGCGACTGCGACGATCGCTATTATCAGTACCGCTGCTATCCCCTTCTTGTATTCTATCGGCTTGTCACGTTTTATCCCGGTGAACTTGAATTCGCTCCCCTGCTTGTATGAATAGAACAGCTGGGTCATCTTCAGGATATAGAGCGGAGTACCCAGCAACGCGGTAAGCATGGAGATGATCGTGCCCGCAGTGACGAAGAATATGGTCAGGATACGGCTGACCGGGCCCGGCGGAAGCAGTGTGACCAGCTTGAGCGGGATGAACAGGCATATTATAGCCATGCCCGCCAGTGAGATCACTATCAGGAAGACAAATATAATATTCTGTTTTATGTAGTCCTTCCAGTTTGCGCGGACAAGGGCTCTCGACTGTTTGCCTGCCTCTTTTATGGAAAGGCCGTCTATGATCATGCCATGAAGTATGAACAGATTGGCTATTCCTACGGACAGGAAGACCAGGACTGCGACCAAGGAAAGCGCAGAGTAAAGCACCGAGCCTTCGATGACAGATGATATGAACGTCGGGATATACAGCCCTTCAGTTGCGGAGATGGATACGCCGAGGCCGATGATAGGCGCGATGAGTGCAATATACAAAACGACAAGAAGCCCGCGGACATTTATCAGCTTTCCGACGGAAAAGGAGCCCTCTTTAATAGTGTCTTCCAGAGTCTCCTTCTGTTCGGAAATGAGGTTTCTGCTCAGCACTATCTTTGAATTGAGATCGAAGGCCACGTAAATGAAGAGCGACCCGAGGCCGAGCAGCACTATAAGTATGCCCTGCCAGGTAGTGAACAGGAATTTCCAGTCGCCTGTAGTGACCGCTACTCTGCCGCTGCTTTTCAGCAGCAGCTGGAATAACCTGCCCAGCAGAAAAAGCCAGACCGCTATGATAATCTTTGTAACTATCTGGTAGTTAAGTATGTCAGGCAGAGCCTGAGTGTACGGCCCAAGTATTGTTTTGATCTTTTTCTCTTTTTCCATTCCCATAAAGGAGCGGCACTCTGCGTGTGCAGAGTGCCATATGCTTTACTGAACCTGTTCTCTGATCTCCTCAGTCATCAGCTCTCTCTGATAAACATCGGTGAGCACTCCGAAGTACTGTACCTCAGTGCCTGCCGGGAGCAGCTCGTCGCTGACCGTAAGCATGTCGTCTGTTATGACGCGCAGCTTGTTTCCGTAAGTGCCCGTCTTTGTCAGGTTACCCTCTTCATCATAGAAATCGAAGAGGAATTCTATGGTGTCGCCGGTCTCAAACTGTTCAAGTCCCTTCTTCATGAAGAAGAATACTTTTTCATCGTCCCTGCTGTATCCGGTCACATGACCTTTGATCTCGCCTTCCGAGTCTTCCTTTACAGGATCCCACTCGATATGCAGAGTGATGTTTTCTTTGCCATTGAGTTTTGCCTTGGCATGACCGCGGTAGACCGTGCCTTCATCAGTCACAATAGAATCATCTGCCTCATAGCATACTATGTTACCGTTGATGTGCGCCCAGACGCCGTCCATGCTGACGAGCGGATGTCCTTCCGCATCCTCATCATAGAAGTGCTCCTGACCGATATACATCATGCCTTCATCCGTAGCGATGTAAGCGGCGATCTTGCAGTCGAGTATCGTATCCCATGTCTTGTCCGGAAGCTGAGGCAGGTATCCGGCTTCAGTCTCTGTCACAGGGATATCTATGAAAAGGTCGGTGGTGTCGTAGTTCTCAAAGCCCTCTATATACCATGCCTTGTCCGTGTAATCCACAGCCATGAGCTGGCCCCAGGCGCTGTCCGAATCCTTATTGGCAGCCATTTCCTGGCTTGCCATAATGCTGCAGAATCTGTCAAAGAAGTCCATCTCTCTGTTGTACTCCGCAAACTCGAGCTGGTCATGCTCAAAATCATAATAGCTGAGGTCACTGTACGGGAAGTCTACCGCCAGTCCATTGATGCCATCAGCCGAGTCGCTGTTGTGCCATACAACACAGGCCTTTGCAGCTTTAGCTATCTCATCTATCTCCTCATCGGCAGCGACCTGCTGCTTGTAATCAGCGTTCTTAAGATTGGTAAGGAAACTCACCATGTCTACCTGCTCCTTGTCGGTAAACTGGTAGGCTTTGGCACGGCCGGCCGACATATTGGCAAATACCGCAGGGCTGTCTGTGATCTCCAGCGTTGTCTTTGAGTAAAGGTCTGTCAGTTTCTCATAGACAGGCCTTACGAGTGTAAGATCTACAAGCGAAAGCGTGCAGTCGTGCTGCGGCTCACCGTCATGTGTGGCGCGCATACTCTGATCGTAGGAGCTTATCATAGCCTTTCCGAATTCCTCGGTGCTGATCGTGGCATCCTCCGCCAGTTTGCCGAATCCCGCTGTGTAGAACCAGCCTGTACCCGGCTCGGTCTCCTCAGATGCCAGATAGTAATCCGCGTATGGCTCCAGCGCGTTGGCATACTCGATATTCTGCATCAGGCAGGCGTCGAATCCTATGACATCGAACTTCACACCGGCGTCTTTGATGGCGTTGATGATCTCGTTCGCAGACATAATGGTCTCTCCGTCCTCACGCTTGTTCAGATCATCTGCGCCGTAGCCGCTGGCAAATCCGCCGCCGTGATCCCACAGCACCAGAATGTATCTGTCCGCAGGATAATTGTCTTTCGTCCATACAATGAAGTCTGTAAGATTCTGCGGCTCAGACATGCAGGTAGTCGGATCAAGCATCTCCACTGTCTCAAGCTTGCCTCCGCTTACAAGGTACCTTCCTACAGTGGAGTCCTCTATCCCTTTCGTGAACCAGCGGTCTGATCCGCCGGCTTCCATTACAAAGTCGAGATGCTCGCCCTTAGATGTCGCGTCCAGCATCTGCGCTATATTGACCGAGGCCATTCCTCTGCCGTCTTCAAGGTTGGATCCAATCACGTATTCCATGACGACTACTTTCTTATCCGCTGAATGATCAGGGAAGAAATAGTCTCTGGTCCGCTGCGCTTCGACTACTGCTGCATAATCGCCCCCCAGAGTCTCTTCACGGCCCACTATCTCATCTGAGTCCGTGACAGAGGACAGTTTATTCATCGTATCGTCCAGCAAATACTGCGCTACAGGCCTGAACGGATGGACCATCATCGTTATGAAGAAGCATCCGACTACAAGAACGACAAGCTCAAGAACTGAAATGCAGACTGCTATTACCCTTCTGAATCTTTGCGCTCCCGGGCTGAGTTCTATCGCCGGCTTGAGATCCGGTTTGCCCAGATACGCGCTTTTCCCGAATCCGAGTATAGGCAGGAAGACAAGCGGAACCATTATAAGTCCGAACGCAAACATCTTGCTCTTGCCAAACTGCTTCGCGAGCCTCGCGTACAGACGTATAAGGAATACCCCGTAGACTATCAGGGCAACTAAGCCCATGACTATGGAATACATATTATCCGTCCCCAGATAACGCGAAGTCAGGAACATGGCTATCGCTATCATGGCAGGCCGCCAGAACGACCGCATGTAGAGGAAGAGGTCTGTCGACATCTCCATTTCACCAAGAATAGGGATTATGGCACACCATTTCCTCTTGTCCATCTTTCCGAGTATCTTCCAGTAACTCAGGATCTGGATCAGCAGAGGTATGATCCAGGTTGCGGGATTTCTGAACAAATATGTAGCCAGCATCTTTCTACCTCCTACTCCTACTTTACCTTTTCCAGTATTTTTGCTTTTTCATCCAGTACATAGTTTTTTACGCCTGTGCCCTTCACATCGCTGCCTTTGACTATGTCTTTTACGGCATTGTATTTATCGGCGACTGATACTATCGCACCTTCCAAGGAATCCGGCGCCCCGGTCTCTCCAAGCGGCCACATATGGCGTTCGATGATGCTCTCGGCTTCATCCGGAAACTCTTCCACAAGTTCTTTGGCTACCGAGACGGATTCCTTAGGATGCTCTGTGTTGGCCTCTTTTATGTTTGAGTACTTCTCCCTGCCAAGCATACCAAGGTCGTGGCAGAGCGAACCTATGACTACCGCCGGTATGTTGACCTTGATGTGCATCTTTTTGAGCGCGTAGCAGATCATGACGCTTGACATGGCGACTCTAATAGTATGCTCGCCCAGCGTCGACCACTTGTGATGTGTCTGGTCGTATGCCTGCTTCATCTCATCGGACTGCAGCACTTCGCCGCCGTAAAGCTCCAGATCGCTTCGGATCCGTTCCTTGCGGTTTTCTCTCTTTTCTCTTATTTGTCTGTGTATCGTGCTTTCGTAATACGGTATTCTCATTCTGTGTTATTAGCCTTTTTACATCAGCGGGGATATCATCTTGGCCAGGCTTCCGACTATCTTGTAGAAGGCCTTCTCCTTCTTTATGCTCTCAGATGTGACCGGTCTGCACTTTCTTAGGGTTTCCTGATAATCCTTTTCTATTTCAGATATGCAGTCAGTCCTGTACATGTAAGTGGCGCACTCAAAGTGATGGTAAAGGCTCCTGTAGTCGAGGTTGATGGTCCCGACCACAGCCTTTGTGTCATCGCTTACAAAGACCTTTGCATGCACAAAGCCCGGTGTATATTCGTAAATCTTTACTCCTGCCTCGTCCAGACTCCTGTAGTGCGTCTTGGCAAGCGAGTACGCGACCTTCTTGTCCGGGATGCCCGGCAGTATCAGTTTTACGTCCACTCCCCTCTGAGCCGCGAAGCGAAGGGCCGTCTCCAGCTCTCCGTCGAGTATAAGATATGGCGACATTATGTGAACGTAATCCGTGGCGCGGTACAGGATATCGATATATACCGCCTCGCCTGCCTTGTACTCGTCAAGCGGGCAATCGCAGTATGGCATCACGCAGCCCTTGGCATCCGGATATTCGTCCACCGGCATCGAGAGCCATGTATCATAGTCCGGATTTTCAACGCCTATGTACCACATCTGGAGGAACATGAGCGCAAAGCTTCTTGCCGCAGGTCCCTTCAGCATTACAGCCGTGTCTTTCCAGTGCCCGAATCTTTCTATGCGGTTTATGTATTCATCGGCGAGATTGACTCCGCCGTTGAAGGCGACCTTGCCGTCTATCACGAGGATCTTGCGGTGGTCACGGTAGTTATAATGCGAGGAGACTATAGGCTTTATGGCCGAGAAAACTCTCGCGTGTATGCCCTTTGCCTCGAGGAGTTTCCAGTAGTCCGGAGGGAGAGTGGACATCTCGCACATGCCGTCATACATCACGCGCACCTCGACTCCTTCGCTTGCCTTGCGGATAAGGATGTCAAGGATACGGCCCCACATGTAGCCTTCCTCAACTATGAAGTACTCCATGAAGATGTATTTCTCCGCCTTTTCCAGTTCTTTGAGCATGGCTTCGAACTTGTTTTCTCCGAGCGGGAAGTATGTAACTCTGGTCCTGTCGTAAAGCGGGAAGCAGCCCGTCTTGTTAAGATATCTGCAAAGATCGTCTGTACCGGAGCCGTCATGCTCGACCGCGGCCAGCACACGGCCCGGCTTGTCCAGCTTTTTGCGGGTATCATCTATCTGTTTCCTTACCAGCTCCGTCTCCAAGCGGTGACCGATGTTCATATGTGTAAAAAGCAACAGGAGCGCGCCTGCCAGAGGCAATATGGATATCAGAAATATCCATGTCAGCTTGGCGGATGAATCCATGCTGCAGTTGAACAGATATATCACCATCGCGAAAACAAATGCCCCCTGGACATAGAGAATGGCCGGCAGCTGCCTTCTGAACCACAGGACGCCTGCTACGACCAGACCGATCTGCAAAATCAGGAGCAACGCTATAAGAAAGAATCTGCTGAATATGAGTCTCAGTATTCCCTTTTTGACCGGTTTTGCCAGGCTTGCGATCGTTTCTTCTTTTTCCATTTCCTCTTTGCCCTTCTATTTCCTGTTCCTGATGGCGGCTTCCATGTCTTCAGCCGCCCATTTTATCTTGTCCACGGTCCCCGGCATATCTCCGCGGAACGGGTTTGTCGTCACTATATACTTTTCAGCAAAAGCTCTTTCCCCGAATTCTTCGCCCGGTATGTGTTCGTCCTCGAATCCTGCTCCGGCCGGGATCAGGAAGTAATCGTGGTTGTGTCCGGCATCGTCCCAGGTGATATCGACATAGTAATAGTGTCCGTACAGATCGACGATGTTCCATGTGTGCGAAGCGGTCGTACCGTCAGGTCCGACTCCGGTGCCGAAAACCATCCTGTTGTCTACGCCTGCCTCGAGCAGCATCCTGTAAAACAGGACGCAGTAGCCCTGGCACACTGCCTTGCCGTTAACAAGGGCTCCGTACGCGGTCCGCCCTGTGTCACCCAGATCCTCTGCCGATCTGTACTCCGTGTTTCTGCAGATGTAATCGTGTATGGCCAGCACTTTCTCGTAGTCGGTCTTGCGTTCCAGGTCAAGCCCGACAAGAGCTTCCACTATCTTGCTGCTTACTTCGGCTTCCTGCTCCGCGCTGTCATAATACGTAAACTCGTAGTTGACTTCCACGGCGGGGCTGGTGCCGTAATGCGTCGTCTGAGCCTCGCCTTTATATGATTCATACTGGAAATTTATGTAATCTCCCTCATCAGGCTTTCCGGTATGTTCCGTGGCAAGTTTCAGCATCCTGCCGATCACCTGCTTCAGGCCTTCCTCATCAGTGCTTCCCAGAATGCCTATCGCGACGTGGCTCTTTCGCTGCTTCATGGCCTCGCGGAGCACAGCTACAGCGCCTTCCGCGTTATCATGATAGACGACATCGTCATCCGCAAAACATAGTAAGCAAGAAGCGGCAAATAATGCCGTTGTAAATAACACTA
>JBGUME010000025.1:0-6468 GCA_045116695.1 Anaerovoracaceae bacterium
CTTGCTCTGAGTATCTCAAAGAGATGCGGGATCTTGCTCGAATCCTCGAGTCCTGCGGTGACAGCATCCATTCCGGAATAGACCTCAGGGTCGTTAGGGTCTCCGAGGAAGCCGCAGAAGTCGAATCCGCAGCCAACGTGGTCGATGCCCATGACATCGATCATGTGCTCGCAGTGATCCGCAAGTCTGTTGATATCGCCCTTCGCAGGATCCTCATCGAGGAACTCGTTCCAAGCGTTGAGGCCTACGCAGCCGTTAGCGTCTCTGATAGCTCTGAGCTGATCATCCGTCAGGTTTCTAGGATGCGAGCTGAACTTCTTGCAGTCTGAGTGTGAAGCGATGAACGGACGGCCGTCCATGATCCTGGCGATGTCCCAGAATCCTGCCTCATTGAGGTGGGATGTATCTACGATCATCTTCTTGTCGATCATATGCAGTACGGCCTTCTTGCCCAGATCGCTGAGTCCTTCAGTGCTGCCGGATGCCGCACTGTGTCCGAAGCCGTTCTCTTCGTTCCATGTCAGCATGCCGTGTCTTGCTCCGAAGTCATAGTACTCATCGAGTTTAGCGAAGGTCGGGTCATACGAAGCGTATGCCATGCCCTCTACTCCGATCATTATATAGAAAACTCCGTCTTCCCTGGCCTTCATCATCTCATCGTAAGTCTTTACGATCCTGAAGTCCTTTGCCTCTGCTATCTCATCGGATACGCAGCTGAAGATCTCGTGAGTTCTTTTTGCGTAATCTCTGATATGAGGAGGATCCACCCACAGAACCAGGATGGTGCCCTCTACTCCGCCCTTCTGAAGTCTTTCAAAATGGTGGTTGTGAAACACATTGGTCTCACCTTTAAGTCTTTTTATAGTTACATCTGTCCAGATGTCGCTGTGTGCGTCAAAACACTTCATTTCTTTTTCTCCTGTAAAAAACGCGCAGGCGCTCCGGGCATTGCCCAAAGCGCCTGTCATTGATCAGTATTCAGCTATAGTCCAAGCGATACAGCTACGATGGTTCCGAGATAGTTACCGATAACGTAGCCGAATGTACCTGTGAGCATTGCCGGTCCGACGAGGTCGACCCAGCCCTG
The DNA here is from genome assembly GCA_045116695.1 of Anaerovoracaceae bacterium. GTDB lineage: Bacteria > Bacillota > Clostridia > Peptostreptococcales > Anaerovoracaceae > Crickella. The sequence continues at coordinate 1,088 of JBGUME010000025.1, forward strand.
CGAGATAGCCATACCTGCAGCTGTGGTAGGTCCGCCGATGTTCGCGTTCGAAGCGATGATAGCGTCCTCAAGGTTGAACTTGAAGAGCTTTGCAGCTCCGAAGCAGAAGATCATGTTGACGAATACCATGATTGCTGTAAGTACAAGGAAGAGTGGGCTCTTTGTAACAACGGTGTAGATGTTTGCAGGAACACCGATTACGAAGAGGAACAGGTAGATGAAGTAAGTACCGATCTCCTGAGATCCGTGCATTTCCTTTACTGTCTTTGTCATGAACGTAGCAACAAGTACGGAGAATGTTGTGATCCATACGTACTGGGATCCGAGGAACCTTACTACGAAGTTCATGAATACGCCGTTTGGCTCAAATCCGCCAAACAGGCCTGCAACCAGTCTGGAAACCCAAACTACTGTGGAAGCATAAGCGATGTTGATAGCGATATCCTTGAGGGAGATGTCCTTGCGGCTCCAGAACTGAGCAGCAAGTGTCTTTGCCTCTTCGAGATCTACTGCGCCGGACTCGACTTCCTCGATCAGAGGATGCTTGAAGTTCTTGCGGAACCAGCTGTTTCCTGCGAAGAAGATAAGTACGAAGAAGTAGATAGCCATCAGCAGGTTATCCGCTACTGTAGCAGCAGCTGTTACGTCCTCACCTGCAGCATACTGAGAAGCCATGGCAGCGAAGTTTACACCGCCGCCGATGTATGAACCTGTCATCATCGAAGCTACTCTTGCGAGATCCTGAGCATTGCCGTAAGGTCCCTTGAGCAGGAAGTAAGCGAGATAAGCACCGCAGACGGTACCAACAGCTCCTATTAAGAAAATAACTAACATTCGTCCTGTCTCTGCCCAGATCTTCTTCATGTTGCACTGGAGAAGAAGCATAGGGATGCCGAGAGGAACGATCACGCCCCATACGATGTCATCATAGAGTACGCATGAAGTCGGGATTACTCCCAGGTTGGCAAGGACCATAGCGATGATCAGAGCGATGATAGCGCCGGATACCTTGGATGCCCAGGTATATTTCTGCTCCAGCCAGATGGAGAAGAATACGCCTACGGTCATGACTACAAGGAGTCCCCACATGTCATCGGCTGCGATCAGGGACTCACGTCCTACCAATCCCATCCATAAACCAGTCATAATAAAACCTCCTTATTTATGACACAATTTCCCGTTTACCGGGTTTATTGACAGTTTAATTATAACACCCTTCTTCACATATTCAACACATATCTGACAAATAAATAACGGAGTCATACGGCTCCGTTTTCTTCTTCTCTGTTGCTGTTGACTATAGCTATCTTATTTCGGTATTTTGCGGCGTTTTCCGCATCCCCTGTCGCTTCGTACAGATGGACAAGCTCATCCATCGCGTCTGTATTGCTCGGTGAGAGCGTCAGGACTTTTTTGAAGTCAGCGATCGCTTCATCCGCGTTGCCAAGGGATGCCTCAGCTACCCCGAGATAATACCAGAGCGGCCACCACTGCGAATACCTGCCTTCTGTGAATTTCATCAGAGTGTCCTTCCCTCCGACAAAGTCTCCACCCATGATGCTGTTGCATCCGAGCTCTATCTGTACGGGCTCTTCGAGTTCCTCCACCCTTTCGGATATCTCTTCTCTGAGAGAAGCCAGCAGCTGATCATCCATCTCGTGGATCTCGGTCTCGCTGCCTGCTGAGAGTCTCAGGAAATCCTGCCATGTGAGCCTTGCCTTGAGGTAAAGACCCATGTTCAGATACGCGTAGCCCAGGAAATAATATCCCATCGCGAAATCCGGATGGATCATGGTAAGGAGTTCGAATGTCTCTGAAGACTCTGCCTTGAACATTCCTATCCTCTCCTCATCGCCCATTCCGTCTTCTGCTGCGGTTACTTCCGTCTCATAAGCCTCCTTGCAGGCCCTGGCGTAAAGATAAAGCGCTTCTCTTGACTTCGGATCGAGTCTGAGCGCTGCTCTGAGCAGCATGCAGGCGTCCTCAAAATCACCCACGTCCGCGGAATGAGCTCCTTCGGACACGAGCATGGCGACAGCGTTCTCTCCTACCGCGTGTTTGATGAAATCGGAATATTTATCCGCGTACAGAAAAAGCGGATCGCCGCCCATGACCCTGGCCATGTTGAGGACTATACTTTTAAGGTCTATCGCTCCTTTGGCATCGCTTCCCTCGATCCCTACAGGCACCGGGATCCCGCTGAGGATCTCCGTCGCGTTGGTTCTTTCAAGGTAATCAGGCGAAAGCTCCGCGAACATCATGTTCCGGATCCGCGGAGCTAGGTATTTGCTTATTCTGTCTTTGTTTTCTGTTTCGCTCAATCTATATCCCAGCCTTTTTTATCGAACTTTCTGATAGCGTCCTCTGTGATCATTGTCTCAAGATCCGCGTAGATGACATCCTTGAGGATATCAAGCTTCACAGGGTCTGCGAGGTCGTCATACAGACCGCCGGCGAACGCAAAGAGTATGCGTGCCAGATTCTCTTTTTTGCGGGCTTTACTGCCAAGACCTTTCTTTGTTATGAATGCGGATAGCCTGCTGAACAGGTCATACGGTTTGATGCCCGTATCATTCAGCACTCTTGGGATCGACTTCTTGAATCCGCCGTCACCAATATAGTTCTCGACTGTGCGCGATATGGCTCTGATCCTGAGCATTTCTTCAGCAGTCATATGGCTTGTCGCAATGACTTCATAAGGCGAATCATACGCAAATACGTAACCGTACGCGTTCGCGTCAGCTCTGAGGTCTGTGCCTTTGCTGATGAACATCCCATCGATGTGGACAGGCATTCCCTCTGCCATTCCGAATGCCTTGTTGAAAGACCTTGCAAACATCGCCTCCGTCTCGAGCGGGAGACCTGCCTTCACGTGTATCTCTGTCAGGATATTCCCTGCCTGCAGTAGCTTTGTAGTGTTATACATGAGGCGGTAGATGTTCTCTCCCCTGCCTATGGCCGCCAGGACCTCCGCGTTGGTGCTCGCGATATCGATATTGAATATGATCTGCCCTTTCCTTGCTTCAGAAAGCAGCCTGATCGTCTCCTCATCGAGTTCGTCGCCGTTGATGTTGAATTCGAACGAAGTTACGCCGTTATCGTTATTGATGATGTATTCAAATATCCTGTATGCCCTTTCAACGTTATAGTTGAAGAACCTGTCGAGGAACACCACGCGGCTCACTTCCTTGGCAAGGAAATATCTCAGTTCCGTGCATACTCTGCTGAGACTGAGCGCTCTTACCCTGGCATCCGGAAGGTGCTGCGAATAGACTGTCCTGTCCGAAGTGCCCCTTATTGTCTCATAATAGACCGTGCCCTTGCCTGCTTCGAACCTCTCATAAGGGAATGGCAGCGACTCAACTTCTACAGGCGCGTCATACGGATTGACGATGATCTCATCGTTCTCCCTGTACGCAAGTCCGGCTATGTTCTCGAAATCGAATTCATACTCAAGAAGCGACTTGAGGAAGTTGAACATAACGCTTTCTCCCTCGCCTCTAATCACATAGTCGACAAAAGGACATTCCTTCATGAAACTGCGTGTCTCGAACGACACCTGCATGCCGCCAAAGAGTATCGCGATGCTCGGTACGGCTTTCTTGACCATCTCCGCCACGTGCCTGAGCTTTGCTTCGTTTTCAGCATTGGCATGAAAATAGACTATGTTGTACTGGCCTGTAGCGATATCTTCAAATATGTCCGCGTAAAGATCGTTGCGGTCATATGTCTTGAGCTGAACTTCCACCGGTGAATCGGTGACTACGCTGAACAGATACTTTAGTTCAAGGTCAGTTTTTATGTTGTCCGATTTGATCGTTGTCAGCAGGAGTTTCATTTGTTCTTCCTTTCGTATCCGGTCGTCCGGGATCGGCTATATCTTTACATGCGTTCAGGAGCAGCTATGCCAAGCAGTCCCAGACAATTTGCGATCACTGTCTTTGAAGCCTTTACGAGGGCCAGTTTTGCCGTTCTTTCCTTCTCATCGTCAACGAGGATGTGCTCGTCATGATAGAACTTGTTGAACGACTGAGCTATATCTACCAGGTGGCGTGTGACTATGGAAGGCTCGTACTTTTCAGCAGCCTCGAGGATGACCTCAGGTACTCTGTAGAGAAGCTTCGCGAGAGTATAGGCACTGTCACTTCCGAGGTATGAAGGATCGATGCTGCCAAGCGAATCGACGTCGACTCCTGCGGCGGCTGCCTTTCTGAGCACGCTCGATGCCCTTGCGTGTGTGTACTGTACGTACGGACCGGTCTCGCCGTCAAAGTTGAGCACCTTGTCCCATGAGAACACGTAGTCTTTGATCTTATTGTTTGAAAGTTCCTGGAAAATGACTGCTCCGATTCCGACCTCTTTGGATACTTCGTCGATATCCACTCCCTGCGCGTCCTTCTCACTCATTATCTCAGCTGTCTTGGCGACCGCTGTATTGAGAACGTCCTCAAGGAATACGACTCTGCCTTCGCGGGTCGACATCATCTTGATGTCATCGCCGTCGGACAGGCTCACCAGACCGAACGGTACATGGACGCAGTCCTTCTCCCATTCATACCCCATGAGTTCGAGGACCTTCTTCCACTGCTTGAAGTGCAGGTTCTGCTGCGACGCAACGACGTAGATGCATTTATAGAAGTCATAATGCTCCTTGCGGTATACGGCAGCTGCGATGTCCCTTGTAACATAGAGGCTGGAGCCGTCGGACTTGGTGATCATCGCGGCACCGAGGCCGTAAGGCTCAAGGTCTACGATCTGCGCGCCCTGTGATTCGACCAGAAGTCCTTTATCCTTGAGTTCCTGGATGAATCTCGGCATTTTGTCCGAGTAGAAACTCTCACCCGCGTATGAGTCGAAAGTGATGCCAAGCATGTCGTAGACACGGTTGAACTCTTCAAGGCTCAGCTTTCTGAACTTCTCCCAGAGCTCGAGCTCTTCCGGTTCGCCGGCTTCGAGTCTTACGAATGTCTCTCTGGCCTCGTCTTCAAGTTCTGGATGCTCTTTTGCTTCTTCATGGAATCTGGTGTAATAGCCCAGAAGCGCCTTGATAGGCTCTTTTGCGAGTTCTTCTTCGCTTCCCCACCTGCGGTAAGCGACTATCATCTTGCCGAACTGTGTGCCATAATCTCCGAGATGGTTGATCCTGGTGACATCATATCCAACAGCATCGTATAGCTTGTAGAGAGCATTTCCGATGACCGTGCTCCTGATATGACCTATATGGAAAGGCTTCGCGATGTTAGGCGAGGAGTATTCAACTATGACCTTGCGGCCCTGACCGTAGTCGGATCTGCCGTATTCAGGGCCCAGCTTGTTCACTTCTTCTACTACTTCACCTGCAAATTAGGCTCTGTCGATAAAGAAATTGACGTAGGCATTGA